>JAQYVW010000140.1 GCA_030145325.1 Desulfurivibrionaceae bacterium | reverse complement strand
GCACCATATTATCATCAAAGGCGGGCAGATTGCCGGCAAGTTCAAGAACACCGGCAGCCCCCATGGCATGCCCTATATGGCTCTTGGTATTGTTGATATAGGTATTGGGGCAATCCCGAAAAACCGTACGGATGGCCTTGCATTCTTCGACATCACCCTGCTTGGTACCGGTGGCATGGGTATTGATAATGGTGATGTCTTCAGGCTTCAGACCCGCCCTTTTCAGGGCAAGCTCCATGCACTCCGATTGTCTCTCACCAAAGGGCAAAACAAAATCACGGGCATCAGAATTCATGGCATAGCCGGCAATTTCACCGTAAATCTTGGCGCCGCGCTCTTTTGCCTTGTCAAGACGCTCCAGGGTGTACATACAACCGCCCTCAGAGATAACAATGCCATTTCTGTCCATATCAAAGGGACGACTGGCCTTTGTCGGATCATCATGTTCAGCCAAAGCGCCCTGGGCCTTGAAACTTGCAAAAATACCAAAGGAACCGACACATTCGGATATGCCACCGCACAGGGCAAGGTCAACCTCATCCAGGCGCAGCATCTGCACACCCTGAATGAGTGCCGCATTACCAGCGGCACAGGCAGCACCGACAGCATAATGGGGTCCGGTGATGCCGAGGCTCATGGTGACCTCGCCAGCCGGGTTATTCAAGACCGTTCGCGGGTTGTGGTGATGGGTCCAATAGTCGATATTATAATCAAACTGGCTGATATTATAGACCTCGTTCTCGGTCTCCACCGTGCCATGCTCGGTGAGGCCGACATAGACACCGGTCCTATCCTTGCCATACTCGCTAAAGTCAATACCGGCATCCAGGATGGCCTCATGGGCGCAATACACGCTGATGCAGCCGGCCCGGGTCCCTCGTTTATTTTCCTTCTTCTTTCTATAGCGGGTCTCGTCAAAGGTACAAACCCCTGCAGGGGCCTCACCCATATAGCGAAGATCAATGGTTGTGATTTCACTTTTACCTTCCAGAAGTTTCTGACGATACTCGCTCAGACTTGAGGCATTAGGAGCCGTAAGACCCACACCGGTAATGACGATACGCTGATTTTCTGGTAGGTTGGCCATGTATATTTAAAAAGGTTGGAGGCTGTATCGGACGTTTACCGACCGAGAAGTTCTGGTAAACGAAACGTTATTTGGTTAAGGCGTGTCACTATAGCCCAAATAAGACGGGTCTGCAAGACAAGCAGCGGCCAATTCACTGAAAAGTGAAGAATCCAGCTCATCTTTTAATTAAAATGTAAATACAAGAGGATACTATGGCCGACCCCATAGAAAGAAAGATAGAACAACGACTGCTAGCCGGAGAAAGTAAAGAAACGATCTGGCAGGATATGCAGAAAGAAGAAGAGCCGGGAAAGGCCCTTTTTCACCTCAACAATAAAGCCCGCCTCAAAGAGAGAGTAAGCTACCAGCTTGTCAACCTTGCGCTGGCCCTGGTTCTCGCCTTTATGACCGCCAAGGAGCTCATCACCCTTTTTGCCTTTGGCAAACTCGATATCGCCTTTCTGGCCGGACTGGTGGTGCCCATTATCAATATCTACATCCTCAAAGAGATCCTCCGCTTTCACCGCCTGGGGTACCAGTATCTCTTTGTTCTCGCCACCCTGTCACTTGTCCTGCCCAAAAACCACGCGGCTCTGGAACTCTCTCTCACCCTACTGATGATCGGCGCCGCTGGCTTTCTCTACCTGAAACTCTTTCCGAAACGGGGTGTAGTTAAATAATTTACTGAAACACACATTACGCAAAATCCCCTCTCCATAAGGGAGAGGGTTAGGGTGAGGGGATTACCTATCGAATGATCCCTGCCTTCTATACCTCTCTAACTCCTTCATCTTCTTCTCGAACATCACCCCTTCACGATCTTGAGCGTCGGTGCTGCCACCTCTTCCGCATCACTCAAATGTGGCCCATCATACTCCGGCACAATCCTTCGTAGGTGGCCGATAAGCTTGCCAACATCCCTGCTGGTTGCCGCCCCTTTGAGTTCTTCCAATTCGTCTGCCAACCACTGCCAATCCACCTCCCGGCTGCCCGCCAAAAAGAGTTTTGGATGTTTGGTAGCGCGCAGATTCTCCCGCTCATGGAAAATCTCCTCAAACAACTTTTCACCCGGCCGCAAACCAGTGTAAACGATCTCTATATCCTGCCCTGGCGTTAAACCGGAGAGGCGAATCATCTGCTCGGCAAGATCACGGATCAGGACAGGTTCACCCATATCAAGAACAAAGATCTCCCCCCCCTCGCCCATGGCCCCGGCCTGCAGAATCAAACCCACTGCCTCTGGAATGGTCATAAAATAACGGGTTATGTCCTTATGGGTGACTGTAACCGGTCCGCCCTCACGAATCTGCTGTTCAAAAAGGGGCACCACTGAACCAGTTGAGCCGAGAACATTCCCAAAACGGGTGGTGATAAAACGGGTCTTGGAGCGCTTGGCCAGGTTCTGACAATAAATTTCGGCGATCCTCTTGGTGGTGCCCATGACATTGGCCGGATTGACCGCCTTATCCGTAGAGACAAAGACAAAGGCCTCAGCACCATAGCGGTCAGACGCATCGGCGACGATGCGCGAGCCAATAACATTATTCACCACACCTTCAGCAGGATTAAGCTCGATCATCGGCACATGCTTGTAGGCAGCAGCATGAAAAACAACCTGTGGCCGAAACTTTCTAAAGACCCAATCCACCCTCTCGTAATTCTTGACATCGCCAAGAACGGTGACAATATCAAGGTCGGGAAAGGTGCTTCTCAACTCATGATCAATGGCATAGATATTAAACTCACCATGATCAAAAATAATGAGTTTTGAGGGGGCCTGTTGAGCCACCTGCCGACACAACTCAGAACCAATGGAACCGCCTGCCCCGCTAACAAGAACAGGTTTTCCGTGAAGATAACTTGAGATTAATTCTCTATCGAGCTCAATCTGATCACGACCAAGTAAATCCGCCAAAGTCAGGGCGCGAAGCTGGCTTACCACAACGTCTTGATCTTCAAGGTCACCAATTGCGGGTAAGGTTCGGCATTCAACACCGATCTCGGAACATACTGAAGCAACCTGTTTGAATATCTTTTGGGACGCTGAAGGAATAGCTATCAGGACGAGATTAACACAGAGCACTTCCACCAAGGCCTTGATATCATCCAAAGAGCCCTGCACCCGAACACCATGAATTTCGCGGCCTCGCTTACCAGGATCATCATCTACCAGAGCCACGGGTTCATATTCAGGATGACGGAGGAGATCGCGAACCAGAAGCTCCCCCCCCTGCCCTGCCCCAACAACCAGGACTTTCTGGCTATCCTTATTTTGAAAGATAAACCGCCTATCCTTAAACCAGCGATAGGAAAGACGGGAGCCTGAAAGGATACCAATAAGCAGCAAGGGATAGAGGAGAATTACAGACCGAGGAATACCAGCAAGACGAGTCGCAAGAAACAGCACTAACATCACAAGTAATGTGCCAAGCAAAACGGACTTCAGAATCCGAACAAGATCCTGCATAGAGGCAAAACGCCACATACCGCGATAAAGACCGGTCAGCCAGAAAGCAACCCCTTGAACCGGAAGGGCAATTGCAACTATTTGCAGAAAAACCTGCCAGTTTGGCACAGATTCAAAATTATAACGAAATAAGAAAGCAGTGGCCAA
>JAQYVW010000057.1 GCA_030145325.1 Desulfurivibrionaceae bacterium | reverse complement strand
CTGATTCCTTTTATGTTGCATTGGGAGCTGGTTAAAAGATAGGCTGTGGGCAAGAGGTGAGATTATGCATGATACTGGAATTGTAATCCTTGTCTTTGTTGTCGGCTCTCTTTTACTGGGCTCACTGTTAAAAATATTCCTCAGTAACAGTAAGATTCCTTACACGGTTTTGCTCTTACTGGTAGGGCTTGGCTTGGCCAGTATGGTCAGAGCTGGCTGGTTGGGAGACGGGGTGATCCCTTCCATGTTGCAGCAAGTGGGGTCCATCGACGCTCATTTCATTCTTTTTCTTTTCCTGCCCATCCTGATTTTCGAATCTGCCTTTTCCATGGAACCGCACCTCTTTTTTCGCATTGCTCCGCAAACCATCTTGTTGGCTGTGGTTGGTTTGCTCATCAGTATGGTGTTATCTGCATCGCTGATTAGTTGGTTTTTGCCGTGGGGGATGGGAGTGGCCTTACTCTTTGGCGCCCTCATCTCAGCAACGGATCCGGTTGCGGTGGTTGCTTTGCTCAAGGAAAAAAGTTCCCGCAAGCGTTTGGAAACGCTCATGGAGGGTGAGTCCCTGCTCAATGATGGCACCGCCATTGTCTTTTTCTCGATGTTTTACGGTTTTGCCCTGCGAGCGACCACCACCAAAATCGAACCATTGACGGTAATTGGTGAATTTATATGGGTGGTTGCCGCTGGTTTATTGGTGGGGGCGGTAATCGGTTGGTTGGTGTTGTGGTTGGTGGGAAAACTATTCAACCAACCTTTGGTGGAGATAACCCTTTCCATTGCTGCTGCCTATGTCACCTTTATTGTGGCGGAGGAGTTGCACCTTTCCGGGGTTATTGCCCTGGTCTCTCTAGCCCTGATGTTCTCGACCATTGGCCGAACCCGGATCTCTCCTGAGGTCTCGCATTTTTTGCATCAATTCTGGCATATGATGTCCCATATAGCCAATACCCTGATCTTTTTTATTGTCGGCATTGTTATCGCCCTTAATATCTCCTTGGCTTCGCAACGTCTGTGGTTGGTCTTGGTCCTCCTCTATGTGGCTCTGACTTTCATCCGCGCTCTGTCGGTATGGTCGTTGATGCCTTTACTGAGACGAATCGGGGTTGGGATTACCCATCAGAAGGCTACGGTTCTGGTCTGGGGAGGGTTGCGAGGGGCGGTATCTCTTTCAATGGCCCTGGCCCTGGCTCGGGATGAGGCCATCGCTGAACCGTTGCGAAATCAAATTCTTTTTTTGACTGCCGGGGTGGTGGTCTTGACCATTGTGGTCAACGGTTCAACCATGGAATGGCTTCTGCATGTTTTAAAATTAGACAAGTTGCCCAAGGCCAAAGAAGCCTCCGTGCAAAGGGCCTGTCAAATCATCAATACGCAGATGGATGATTTCAGCCGGACCATGGAGAACGATCCATTTTTTAATTCGGTAGACCTGAAGAGCTTGAGGCTACTGATCAATAATCAACCAGAGGAAACTCCTGCGCAAGCACCCCAAGGATTAGAGCAGGAAGAGCTTGATATTGCCTTCATGCGGCGGCTTTTGGAGATCGAGCGCAGTGATTATTGGCGACAGTATGAAGAGGGGCATATAGGTCGTCAGGCCGTATTTGAACTGTCCCGTTCAGTTGATTTAGCCCTGGACAGTCGACCGGTAATCTCACCGCGTCCTTCCTTGCAGGCGGTCTTTGTGGTGCCAACTCCTCCGCAGTGGATGCATCATTTGCCGGTGATGGGCAGTTCCATGGAGGAATGGTTGATGAGTCGGTTGTCTCTCAGTTACGATATCGCCCGTGGTTTTGTGGCTGCCCAGGAAGAGATGCGCTGTCATGTTGAAAAACTCCGCCCGGACAGGGAAGCAGGGCAGCGGATCGAGACCATGGTTGATGGCAATTGCACGGAAGCGTTCAGCTTTATCCGCCATATCAGCGAAAAATATCCTCTCCTGATTCAGCAATTGCAGTCCCGTTCGGCTCGGCGAATGCTGCTTAATCATCGGCGTTCATTGATCTGGAAAATGCAGCATGATGGGATTCTTGAAGAAGCTGAGGCACAGCATCTGATCGATAATATCGAAACCAAATTGGTGGAAATCCGGCAAGAGCAAACGGCATAACGCCCTAGCCGTGAATCTTGTAAATTTCTCTCAACGGTTCTCTGTTCTCAAGGTTTAACCTTCACCTGCTGACGGATTGTTTTGTTGCTTGGGGTAGGGGTAGTTGCCCATGGGAAGCGAGCTGGTAATTCCGTGGCGTTTGTTGTCTACCTTCCGAACCCTAAGCCACGGCAAAGATGTATGGATCAATTTTTGTAACGCTATCACGACCCTCAGGGTAATTCTTCTGCTCAGCTCACCTGTGTCTTTCAATGAGAACCATCTCAAATTAGATCGCCAAAGATACTCTGGATGTGCAAAAAGGTTATTTGTTGCAAAAGAAGAGCTAGGTCGCTAGTCTGCGAAGTGTCCCTTGCAGGTGTTCTTTATCTGCCGGGGCTGGCTTCGATTCGGTGGTCCTTTAGCGTTTTCTTGCTATGGGTCAGTAGCGTATTCGAACAGTTATCAAGTGAGTTTCGGTTATGACGATCCCTCAACTATCCGTACGGTTCATTCACAAACTCAGCTCCTCCGGGCGCTATCTTACTTATGCCCTGATCATTACGCTTTTTGGCAACCTTAGCGCCCTGATCAACATGGTGCTCCATCCGGCGATACCTTACCTGGACGAAACTCACAGCATTATCGGTGGCATCCTCGCCATTATGGCTGCCATCCTCTGCACCATTCTTGAGAGTCATATCCGCCGCCGCGGTAAATCGGCAATACGTCAAACTCGCCTGGGTCCTTATCCGTGGATCATGGTGGTTATCTGGACCATTCTCACCGGTACTTCTCTGACTTGGGCTATTTATCATAAACAGCAGGAAACCATGGCCGTGGCCATGAACGAGGCTCGCACCATTTTCGAGAAGGATCTTGTCTATTACCGGTGGGCTGCAAACCAGAATGGTGTTTATGTGCCGGTTACCAAGACCACCGGCCCCAATCCTTATCTCAAGCATTTTTCCGACACCAGCGCGGTTACTGATTCTGGGCGAACTCTTACCCTGGTCAACCCTGAGTACATGATTCGCCAGGTCTACGAGATGCAGAATACCGACTCGGGTGCCCTGGGTCATATCACCAGCCTTGACCCTATTCGCCCTAGTAATGCCGCCGACCCCTGGGAAGAGAATGCGCTTTTGAACTTTGAAGATGGCGGCAAAGAGGTCTGGGCCATCCAGCGCATGGATGATAAGGAGTATTTTCGCCTCATGCGGCCAATGATTACTGAACAGGGGTGCCTTAAGTGCCATGCTGATCAGGGCTATGAGGTGGGGGATATTAGGGGCGGAATCTGTGTTTCGGTGCCCATGACCCTTCTCAACGGACTATTCCGTAAGGATGTCTTTGCCATGGCCCTGGCCCATGGGGCATTGTGGATTCTCGGCTTGCTGGGCATCTTCCTCGTTTCCTACCGCATTACTGGCTCGATCCGCGAAAAAGAACAGGCTGAGACCCGGTTGCGAGCCATCATCAACAATATGTTGGATGGCTTAATCACCCTGGATGAGAACGGGATTATCGAATCAATTAATGCCTCAGCCGCCACCATGTTTGGCTACTATCCTGAAGCAGTAGAGGGGCATGGTATCGATTTTCTGGTTCGTTTCCCTCCCGGTACCATCGGCGGTGACGAACTGGAAAAGTCACTCCAGGAGGCTATTTCCTCTGGGCGGCCATTAAATGGGCTACGAAGCAACGGCGAGTCTTTCCCCGTGGCGCTGTCGTTGAGCAAGATGCAGCTGGCGAGAAAACGATTCTTCATCGTCATGGTCCGTGATGTCACTGAAGAGGAGCAGCGTCGCACCGAGGCTTTGCGAGCAGGGCAACTTGCCGCCATTGGTGAGCTTGCCGCCGGGGTTGCCCATGAGATCAACAACCCGGTCAATGGCATCATCAATTACAGTCAGGTGTTGCTGGATGAGGCCGAGGACCAGAATGATGAATCCTCTCCGGATATCCTCAAGCGGATCATCCGTGAAGGTGAACGAGTGGCCGCCATTGTCAGCAACTTGCTCGCCTTTGCCCGGCAGCGTGATGAGGTGGTGAGTGATGTCACTATCAAAGAGGTAATCGACGATTGCCTCTCCTTGATCCTCTATCAGCTCGATAAGGACGTGATCAAACTCGATGTTGATGTCCCCGACGATCTTCCATTTCTGAAGGGGAATCCTCAGCAATTGCATCAGGTCTTTCTTAACCTGTTGACCAACGCCCGCTATGCCCTTAACCAACGTTTTGAAGGCTCCGACCCCGAGAAGCGAATCGAGATCCGCAGCTGGATGACCAATGTTGACGGGCGTTCCTTTATTCGCACCACCTTCACCGATTATGGCGTCGGCATTCCGCAGGATGTCATTGACCGCATTTTTGATTCGCTGTTCACCACCAAACCGCCTGGCGAGGGCACTGGCTTAGGGTTAAGTATCAGCAAGGGGTTGGTCCGGGATCATGCTGGCCAACTCACCCTGGAGAGCGTGCCCGGCGACCACACGGTTGCAACTGTGGATTTACCGGTGGCCAGTGGTGGTTTAGAGTGAGCAGTGGCAGAGTAACTTGGTCATAAAGCTGGCCCTGCTCTTGCCAAGCCATCTTGAAGGGTGATTGGGAAGTTATGGCTTCCGAGGGAGGGGGCGGTTAATTATCTGCCGAAGATTTATTAAGGGAATATTATGTGACCTCAAGGGCGGCAAAAAAGCACAAACCTTTTGCTGTAAGTGTCCTTTGCGGACATATCTTTGCGGTGGGGGGATCATTTGCCGAAGCCGCAATGGGGATAGACGCAGGTTTTACATTGTTGGCATAGTCCACCGTGGCCCATTTGCGCCAAATCTTCGCGGCTGATGGTTTCACCGGCAAGAATCCGGGGCAGGATCAGGTCAAAGATGGTGATCTTGTGAAACATACCGCAGGCGGGAAGACCCAGCACCACCACCTCACCGATACTTGCCACCATGAACATCGCTCCCGGCAGTACCGGGGTACCGTACACCCTGTTGGTTGCTCCTGCCTCGGCGATCCCCAGCCGGGTGACATCATCCGGGTCAACGGACATGCCGCCGCTGGTAACGATGAGGTCTGCGCCTTGGGCCAAACACTCCTTGATCGCCGCACTGATCAGTCCCACGTCGTCCGGTGCAAACTTCACTGCCACCACCTCGGAGCCGATTTTTTCTAATTTTTGCCGCAGCACCGGTTCAAAGGCATCCTTGATCCGGCCATGGAACACCTCGCTGCCGGTGATCACTAGCCCGGCCTTGGCCTTGCGTATCGGCACCACCTTGAGCAGGCCGTTTTGCGCCTCAGCGATGGCCACCGCTTCCTGGACAATGGGCCGCTTGGAAACCAGCGGGATCAAGCGGGTGGCACCCACCTGATCGCCTTTGCTGACCATACCGTTGTTATGCAGGGTGGCGCACATCACCTCGCCCAGCAGGTTGAAGTGGTACAATCCTTCAACATCGATTTTCAACAGGCCGTCACGGGCCGCGACCAGATTCAGTTTCCCTTCCGTGGGCTTGCCGGTGCTCTTAACCCCTTTACCGGCCAGGGCCGCCGCAAGTTTCTCCGCCGCCTCGTTTTCGTGGATATCGTCAGCGCCTAACTCCAGCACATAGATATGTTCCTTGCCCAATCGCTTCAGGTGTTCCACATCTTCTGCTTTGATGATGTGGCCCTTGCGGAATGCGACACCCTTGAATTCACCCTTTCTGATCTCGGTGACATCGTGGGGCAGAACCATGCCCACCGCTTCATCCACCGGTATTGTCTTGCTCATTGTTCTTCTCCCGTGAAGGCTTAGATAATCTCGTAATAGCGGCCGTCGGCACAGGGGCGGCAGAGGTTTTTCCCCTCTTGCACGACTTCCCGGCAATCCTGCACCCAGTCACCGCACGCTTCACACTGCACCCGTTGCATGGGGCGGCCCGGCATGTCGGCATTGGGGATAGCTACCTTGACTTGTTGGATCTTGAAAAGTTCCTCATCCGGCATAACTCGATACGCTTCCAACTGTTGTTTGTACTTGTCTTCGATCTCGGGCGCGTACTTTTTTGAGGTTTCCCGCGCCTCTTCCAGGGCGGTGATCCGCACCGCCTTGTTTGTTTTGAGATTGACAAAGGTGGCGGCCATGATCCCGTAATCCAGCCATTTCATCGACCGTTTGCCAAGACTACAGCCGGTGACTGATTGAATAGCATCGGTGGCACAGCGGTCGATCTCAACCAGTACGTAAAATTCCTTTCGTTGCGTTTTCGGGTCGGCGATACCGATGGCGTCAAGGCCGAGTATGGATAAACGCACGCCGATGACCTGGCCGGCGCAGATATGGCCGTGGATTTTGGTAGATCGTTCCAGAAGTATTTCAAATGATTCCATGAAAGAGGCCTCGGTGGTGATGAAATGTTTGTGGTGAATTGTTTAATGGCGGTGGTGGGCGGCCAAGGATGGCAGCGAAGATTCACAAGTAATGAACACAGAGCATATCTACTTTAGGGTATGTTGTTTTTTTCTGCCACAGAAAGTCGTAGGAGGGGGACGGGAAGGGCACTGGCAGTAAAAGGAGTTTGCTAACTTTTAGTCTGGGTAAGCTCTTAGCACTTAGCGCGCATTTATCACCAGTGTTGTCATTTTCTTGAAAATTCCTTCCGAGGGGGCACCAAGCCCTGTGGGAGTAATCTCGGTTTAAACGTTCTCGGTGTCCTGCTAAAGAAGCGCTTTAATTCTAGGACAAGGCGCGGTCAAAATAAAAAGCGCCACATATCTTGCATATGTGAGCATTTTCTTTTGACCGCTTAACGATGCATCCGCGCCAAGTCTTTTCCTTGCTGTGGTCTTTAATCTCACTGGCAATTGGGGGTTATTTCCACCAGATCTGCCGTTTGGCCGGATTGCCAATCAAGTCAAAGGAGTCGCCGGACTCCTTTAATACCTCGTCCAGTTCTGTGCTGGTAAAGTCGTAACCATCGGCAACGGCCGTGGTCACAAACTCTTCCGTGGCTCTTATTGAATCGTACTTGTTGCGCATATCCTCGTTTTCACCGCCTGCGATCAGGAATTCTTCTACATTTTTCTTGGCCATTTTTATTCTCCAGTGAATTTGGTTGATTATCCCAGACTAATCTCTTGTGGTTATCTATAGCCAAATTCATGCCATTGCTTGCAAAGGGGGAAATGACGGAATAACAACGGGTTACCTGGGAAGTGTTGGTGCCAAAAATGTAGGGAAGGTGACAAACAAGTGAGGGGGGTGACTAAAAGGTAAGGTGTGGTGATTAGTCGGTAGGGTGATTTTGACGTAGTGCTTCGTAGAGCACGATTCCGGCCGAGACCCCGAGGTTGAGGCTTCTGATGTTGGCATTGGTCATGGGGATGGTGCAGCAGCGGTCGTGGTAGAGGTTGATGATCTCTTTGGGTAGGCCTTTGGTTTCTTTCCCGAAGATTAGAAAATCACCGGGTTGAAATGTTCTTGCGGTGTAAAGTTGCTTAACCTTGGTAGTGAAGAAGTGGAGTTGGCCTTCGTCCTGGGCTTCCAGGAAAGCGTCGAAGCTGTCCCAGTAGACGATGTTAACGAATTTCCAGTAATCGAGACCGGCCCGTTTTAGATATTTATCGTCGGTTGAAAACCCCAAAGGGTGAACCAGGTGTAGTACCGAATCTGTGGCCCCGCATAATCGGGCAATGGTGCCGGTGTTGGGCGGAATCTCAGGCTCAACGAGAACGATGTTAAAGGGAGGGGAGGTCATTTGCGTAAAGGAAGCCCTGAAACCTTAAAGAAGAGCGATACGCTGGTCCGGTTGGATCAGCATCTGTCTTACTTGCAGGACGCGCTTGTCGGTTGCCTGGTCAAGAAGTCCGGCCAGGAGATTAATTTGTTGCTGAAAGGAATCCATCTCCCTTTTACCGATGCGTGACTTGGGTTTAAATTTGAGTGCGAATGGGTTCATGAAGACACCGTTCTGGGCGAGTCGATAATCAAGATGCGGGCCGGTGGACATGCCGGTGGAGCCGACATAGCCAATAATCTCTTTCTGTTTCACCTGTCGGCCTTTTTTCATCCCGACTTTAAAACGGGACAGATGACCGTAGTAGGTGCGATAGCCGTTGTTGTGTTTGAGGATTACCTGTTTGCCGAAGCCACCCTTGCGGCCAACGAAGAGAACCTTGCCGTCAGCAGCGGCCATGATTGGGGTACCGATGGGGGCCGCTAAATCAACGCCAAGATGGGGGCGTACCACGCCGAGAATGGGATGCTTGCGGCGGAGGGTAAAACGTGAGGAAATACGACCCACCGGCACCGGCGAACGAATAAAGGCGGAGCCTAAGTCTTCGCCACTGCGATCATAGAAGGAGCCTCCGACGCCGTGGTCATCGCCATAGCGGAATCCCTCCATAACTTCACCGCTGGCCTGTTCATAACGAGCGATGAGGATCCGACCATAACCGATAAAACTTCCCGCCTTGTAATATTTTTCATAGAGGACGCTGAAGCGATCACCTTTACGGGTTTCGGTGTTGAAGTCCAGGCGTGAAGAGAAGATGTCGGCAAAGGCGTAGGTAAGGCTTGAATCTACCTGATAGTGGGAAAAAGCGGCAAACAGAGAGCTGTCAATGACGCCCTCAATGCGTTCGGTGTGACATTCAATGGGTACGGCAAGTTTTTCGGCGATAAAGCCGTTGGCGGTGCGCTGCAAGGCATAAACATCAAGGGGGCCGGATTCATAGTTGCAATGAATGAGATTGTTGTTTTCGTCAAGGGCAACTGAATATCGATCGCCGGGTCGTAAACGCCGATAATCAAGACATCCTTTCATATTGATGAGGATTTGCTTAATGACTTGATCCGGCAGGGCCAGTCGTTGCATGGAGGTGGAAAAGGTGTCGCCTTGTCGAAGTTCACCATGTAATTCCGTGTGGCGTAGCGAAGGGTTGTTGTCCGGCACAGAGGCATTGGCAGTGGTGGCCGGGGACAGATCATGGGAGGTGCGGGATTGCGGCCCTGGGGTAATGATGGTCAAGATGAGGCAAAAAAAGGTGACAATGGCCAGGAAATGTAGAGAGTGAGAGACCTTCATTGGACTTTGGAAATCCTTACTTGAAGTTAGAAGCGATTATGACTGAACCTTTATAGTATTAGTGAAATTTTTCTAACAAAATCTATTATTTAATGCAAGATACTTTTCGTTGAAAAAGACGGCAGATTTATCTTGTAAGTGTTGCATGTAGTTGTAAGTTGCCGTTATGGTAGAGTAAATTACCTGGGAGGGAGGTGGGGGCTAAACTGGTACCAGATCATCCGTACGGTTAAAAAATAGCGTGCGTATCTTGTTTTCTTGGGTAAAATGAGTGTTTTGAGGTTATATAAAATAATATTTAAACCCTTCGTTCCGGTTGGCGAGCAGCATGGCCACCGGAATTTTTATTGATAGGTTTGGCACCTTTAAGGTAGCCGAGGGTAAATAGCAACTACGATTAAGGACAAGGGACAATGGCTTTAATAGTACAGAAATTCGGGGGGACATCCGTTGCCAACCCCGACAAGATCAAGGCTGTGGCCGAAAGGGTACTGGCCTGTAAGAAACAGGGTAATGAGATGGTGGTGGTGCTCTCCGCAATGTCCGGTGAGACCAACCGTTTTGTTGATTTTGCTAATCAGATGCAGGCCATTCCTGATCCGCGAGAGATGGATGTGCTGCTTTCCAGCGGCGAGCAGGTTACCATTTCGCTATTTGCCATGGCAGTAAAAGCGATGGGGGAAGACGCCATCTCTCTGTTGGGTGATCAGGTCAAAATTATCACCGATAAGATGCATACCAAGGCCCGGATCAAATCCATCAACACTGATTTGCTTAACAAGCATCTTAAGGCCGGTAAAGTTGTGGTGGTGGCGGGTTTTCAGGGCGTTACCGAGGATGATAACATCACCACCTTGGGGCGCGGTGGCTCCGATACCACCGCTGTTGCTCTGGCGGCGGCGTTGCAGGCCGACCGTTGTGAGATATTCACTGATGTCGAGGGGGTTTATACCACCGACCCTAATATCTGTGACTCGGCCCGTAAGATCGACCGTATTACCTACGAAGAAATGCTTGAATTAGCCAGTCTGGGCGCCAAGGTGTTGGATATCCGCTCGGTGGGACTGGCCAAACGTTATAAAGTACCGCTTCATGTCCGCTCTACCTTTACCGAAACCGAGGGGACATGGGTCGTTGAGGAGGATGATAAGATGGAATCCATGCAAGTTTCCGGGGTAACCTATAATAAGAACGAGGCGCGCATCACCATTACTAAGGTGCCGGATCAGCCGGGTACTGCCACCAAGATCTTTAAGCCCATCTCCGACGCTGGGATCATTGTTGATATGATTATCCAGAATACCCAGGGTGAGGCCATGACCGACATGACCTTTACCGTGCCGCGCACCGATTACAAAAAGGCCATGGAGCTGGTGGAGAAGATCGCCGCCGATATTGGCGCTGAGTCTGTTTCCGGCTCCCCTGATATTGCTAAGGTTTCGGTGGTGGGGGTGGGGATGCGTAATCACTCCGGTATCGCCACCACCATGTTCGACACCCTTTCCAGTGAAGGAATCAATATCACCATGATTTCTACCTCCGAGATTAAGATTTCCTGCGTTGTTGAAGAGAAATATACTGAGTTGGCGATCCGTGCCCTGCATAAGGCCTTTGATCTTGATCAGGTCGCATAACCCACGGTTAAGCTTAATACAATTATCAGGACACGAAGAGAATCTTCATGGCTCAAAAACTAACGATCTACGACACCACCCTGCGCGACGGGACCCAGGCGGAGAATTTTAATCTTTCCGTTGAAGACAAGATTCGCATCGCTTTAAAACTCGATGAGTTGGGGATTGATTATATTGAAGGCGGTTGGCCCGGCTCCAATCCCAAGGATGTGGAGTTTTTTCAGAAGATCAGGACTCAAAAACTGAAACATGCCCAAATTACTGCCTTCGGCTCCACTCGCATGTTTGCCAATAAGACCGAAGAAGACCCCAATTTGCTGGCGTTGGTGGAGGCTGCAACCCCCGGTATTACCATCTTTGGTAAGACCTGGGATATTCATGTCAGAGATGCCTTGCGCATCGGTCTTGATGATAACCTGACCATCATTGTTGAGTCGTTGGCCTTTCTCCGTAAGCATGTCAAGCATCTCTTTTATGATGCCGAGCACTTTTTTGACGGTTTCAAGGCCAACCCTGAGTATGCCCTTGCCACCATCGATAAAGCGGTGGCAGGCGGGGCTGATTGTCTAGCCCTGTGTGATACCAACGGCGGCACCCTGCCCACAGAGATTCCGGCGATTTATATGGCGATCAAGGATCATCTGGCCAGGAAGGGGGTAAGTCTTGACCTCGGTATTCATGCCCACAACGACTCGGATTCGGCGGTGGCCAATTCGCTGGTGGCGGTGAGTAATGGGGCGGTGCAGGTTCAGGGAACCATCAACGGGTTCGGTGAACGCTGTGGTAATGCCAACCTGACCTCAATCATTCCCGCCCTGGGATTGAAGATGGGCTATGATTTTGCTGCCAAGGAGAATATGACCTCGCTGCGTGAATCATCCCGCTTCGTCACCGAAATCGCTAATCTTCCCCATAATAAATACCAGCCCTATGTTGGTCAGTCCGCCTTTGCCCATAAGGGTGGTATCCACGTCAGCGCTGTGCAGCGTAACCCCGTCACCTACGAGCATATCGAGCCGGAAAAGGTGGGTAATGTGCGGAGGATCTTGATCTCCGATCTGGCCGGTAAGAGTAATGTCTTGCATAAGGCCAAGAAGTTCGGCCTTGATCTTGACAGTAAGGATCCGGCTCTGACTGCCATTGTCAATAATCTCAAGGAACTTGAGAACCAGGGCTTTCAGTACGAAGGGGCCGAGGCCTCATTTGAATTGTTGATGCGGAAGGCCATGGGCAACGAGCGGAATTTTTTCGACCTCAAGTCTTTCCGCATTCTCAGTCAAAAGAATAAGAGTGGCGAACATCCTTTGGAAGAGGCGACCATTCGTCTGGAAGTTAATGGTGAGCAGGTACACACCGCCGCCTTGGGTGAAGGGCCGGTCAACGCTCTGGATAAGGCCCTTCGGAAGGCTTTGATTCGCTTTTACCCGCAACTTGCCGACATGGAGCTTGCTGATTATAAGGTCCGGGTATTGAGCAGTGAACATGGTACCGGGGCCATGGTGCGGGTGTTGGTTGAATCTCGCGACCAAGATTGCCGTTGGGGTACAGTGGGGGTATCCCATGATATTCTGGAGGCTAGTTGGCAGGCTCTGGTAGACAGCATTACCTATAAGTTGCTGAAGGATGAAGGCAAATAGTCACCCTCCAGCAAGTTGGGACAGTGGCGATCAGCGGCCGCTGGTCTTACTGATCTTTGCTTTGGTGGTGGTGGTTATTCATCTCTGCCAATATCCTCCCTTTGCCGATGATCTTGCTGGCCGCGAGATCGTGCCAGTTGCCTTTGTCTGGCTGAAAAACCAACCCCAGGGAGAAGGGCTGTATCGGCTCCCGGCGGCGTCGGTGGTCGGCAGGGGGGAATTGTCGACTCCTCTTCCCAATCAGCTTCGCCCCCTGTTCTTTCATCCCGTTGCGGTCAATGAAGCTAGCCAGCAACTGCTTGCCATTCTCCCGGGAATCGGTCCTACCCTGGCTGCTCGCATAGTCAGGATGCGGGCAAGACAAGGGAAGTTTAATTCTCCTCGCGATCTGCTGGCGGTAAAAGGTCTCGGCACCGGTAAACTTAATAAAATTCGTAACCTTCTGGTTTTTGATTGATGAAATATATCCGTATCCCTGTCACCCTCTCCTTACTGTCACTACTTGTCCTGTTTCTTCTTGCTGCTCCGGTAACCGCGGCCCAGTCTTCTGTTCGTTTTGTGGCCTCCATTCATCCCTTGGCAGCTATCCTGGGGGAGATCACCATGGGTCGGGCTGAGGTCAGTTGCTTGTTGTCGCCGGGCTCTTCACCGCATACCTTTGAACCCACCCCCTCCGATTTGAAGGGGATTGTGTCGGCCCAGGCCTTCTTCTATGCGGGGCCGAGTCTAGATGGTGAATGGGTGCTGAAACTACCGGTTCGGCATAAGATCTCTTTGCTAAGCCTGGTGCCGGCAGAGGAGCGGTTGCCCATGGCGGCAGGAGACGAACATCACCATCATTCAGGAGAGGAGGGAGGGCCGCACCAAGGCAAGGGGGGCTCTGACCCTCATTTCTGGACCGATCCGCTGACGGTTAAAGCCATGGTGCCGCAACTGGTTAAGGAGTTGATTGGGGTGGATCCTGCGGGAAGGGCGGTCTATGTTGCCAATGGGGCAAGGTTCTGCCAGCGTCTTGAGCAGTTGGATCGGGAGATGCGCGTCATCCTTAAGCCCCTGGTGGGTGAGCCGCTGCTGCTCTTTCATCCATCCTTCAACTATCTTTTTCACCGCTACAACCTGCAATCGGCAGGGGTGGTGGTGGCGGCGCCGGGCCGTGAACCGTCCCCGAAGTTTCTTTTTAAGTTGGTAAAGAGGATCCAGGCGGAGAAGATCAGGGCGCTGTTCACTGAGCCGCAACTTGCCAAACGACCGGCCCAAGTTTTGGCCGAGTCCGCCAAGATCCCGGTTTATGAACTTGACCCCATCGGCGGCGTGCCGGGTCGTAAATCATACCCTGGCCTATTGCTCTATAATTCTGTTACCTTGACCAAGGCGCTTCGCTAGGGCTACGCTCTCGTAAGGATTAGATAAGCGGTAACGCTTTCCCATCTGCAGACTTTGTTCTGGAGGTGGCGGATAAAGGCCTTTTTGACTGTCGCCAAAGCTTCGGGGCTAAGATGGGCGGCCAGGTGCTGGCAATAGGCATCCTTTTCGCCCTTTCCCCTAGGAGTAAACCAGTTGTCAAGGTCATTGCCGCTGAGATAGACCTGATGGCGGTTTTTTTCAAGATGCAGTTCTTTGAGCTGGAGCGGAGACTTTTCGTACATCTCCCGCAAATATTCTTCTTCGCACCAGTCCAGACTGGGGTGGCTATAGATTGCTTCTTCGGCCTGGGCCAGGATTGTCATGGTCTCGGTGGGCAGCGCGGATTCCGGCAGCAGTTGGTACAGTCGTTGCTGGAAGCGTGGTAATGATTCGGCGCTAATCAACCGACCTTGCGGGGCAAGGAGGGCGTTGAGGCGGCTGAGGAAGTGGTTATTGCTCTCAAGCTTTTGCTTCAGTCCGCGGAGCGGTATGAGGTCAAACAATAATCCTTGCTCTTGCTGACAGTGGGCTTCCAAGACCTCCAGCCCGCCGCTGATCAACACCGGTCGTTCCAAGGGGTCAAGGTTTTCGGCCTGTGCCTTCAGTGTTGCTGCGGCCTCTTCATTATCAAGTAAGGCATAAACCCCACCCATGGGCGCCTGCCGGAGCCCTTCCCAAGTCAGTAAGCCGCCATTGTCGTTGATGGTGAGGATCAGGGCCTCTTGCTTACCGGCTGCGGCCCGGTAAATGGCGTCTCGCATCTCACCCAGTTGTTTGCCGGTATTTTCCAAGGTGCGCTTTAGCCACTGATTCTGCACCCTGGTGGGGCCGTGGCAGTGGGCGGCAAAGAATAATTCATTCTGCGGATTATCCTGGCCCTGTTTTTCTTCCAGGAAAGCGGCCAATTGTTCTTCCCGTCGTCTTTCCACCTGTCCCTTAATCCCTTTTTCATAACCGGTGTCGGCGGGTTGGTAAAAAAGACGGCCCTGTAAGGTGGTGGGCAGATACTGCTGGGCCACCCAGTGGTCGCGATAGGCGTGGGGGTATAGATAGTCTCGGCCATGACCTAGATCTTCGCCGTCGCGGGCTGCGTCTTTGAGGTGATCCGGCACCTCTCCCTCCTGCTCCTTGCCCACACTTTCCAGGGCAGAGAAGAAGGCAAATAAAGAGTTACTCTTGGGGGCAGTGGCCAGGTAAACACAAGCGTGGGCCATGGCAAAACGGCCCTCGGGGAGACCTACATAATCAAAGGTTTTGGCAGCGCTTGAAACCACGGTGAGGGCGTGGGGGTCAGCCATGCCGATATCTTCGGAGGCCGAGATCAGCATTCGTCGAAAGATGAAGCGCGGATCCTCCCCGGCATAGACCATCTTGGCCAGCCAGTAGAGGGCGGCATCGGGGTCGGAACCACGGATGGACTTGATGAAGGCCGAAATGACATCGTAATGGGCGTCGCCGTCCTTGTCGTAAAGCACCGCCTTTTTCTGGATGGATTCCTCGGCCACGGCCTGGTTAATGTTGATCCTGCCGTCTGCTTCCGGTTCGGTGGTCTGCACTGCCAGTTCCAGAGCGTTTAGTAACGCCCTGGCATCGCCGTTGGCCATCTCTACTAGATGTTCAAGGGCTCCGTCGGTAAAAGAGATGGCCAGTTTGCCATAACCTCGTTCCGGGTCTTTAATCGCCTGTTGTGCCACCTGGGCAAGATTCTCGTTGGCCAGGGTGGTGAGGGCAAAGATTCGCGAGCGAGAGAGGAGCGCCTTGTTGACCTCGAAATATGGATTCTCGGTGGTGGCGCCGATGAAGATGACGGTGCCGTTTTCCACGTGCGGCAGGAGGGCGTCCTGCTGCACCTTATTGAAGCGGTGCACCTCGTCAATGAAGAGAATGGTGCGGCGGTGGGCGCTGCCCAATTTTCCCTGCGCTTGTTCAACGGCGGCGCGGATATCCTTGACCCCGGAAAGAACGGCGTTCAGGGTGATGAAGTCCGCCTTGGTGGTATTGGCGATGATTCGGGCCAGGGTGGTTTTACCGCTGCCCGGAGGGCCATAGAAGATCAGGCTGGATAGCTGGTCGGCCTGGATGGCGCGGCGAAGTAGTCGGCCGGGGCCGATGATCTTTTCTTGGCCGCAGAAGTCATCAAGGGTCCGGGGTCGCATCCGGTCAGCCAAGGGTGCATTGGCGGCCAGAAAATTTTTACGCGAATAGGCAAATAGGGATGGTTCTGAATCGTTTTTCATGGAGGGAAAAATACCGGGGATTCTTTTTGTTTGCCACTGCTCAATGGCTTTCCTGGTCAAATTTATCGAAAATGTTGATAAAGGGACGGTAACGGGCTAAAAAGGGGAAGCTCTTTTTTTGAGAGCAGGCCCGAATAAGACGATAAACTTACTCCAAGGAGAATAAATAGATGAAAAAGATAGCCATCTTGGCCGGTGACGGCATTGGCCCGGAAGTAATGCAGGAAGCGATTAAGGTTCTTGACGCGGTGCAGGAAAAGTACGGTCATAAATTTACGTACGATGCCGCCGACGTGGGTGGTTGTGCCATTGACAACCACGGTGAAGCCTTGCCTGCTTCCACCCTTGACCTGTGCAAGGGCAGCGATGCCATCCTCTTTGGCTCGGTGGGTGGCCCCAAATGGGAGTCCTTGCCGCCGGAACAACAACCGGAACGTGCCGCTCTCTTGCCGCTCAGGAAGGAATTTGAACTTTTCTGTAACCTGCGCCCGGCCAAGGTTTTTTCTTCTTTGGCCTCGGCAAGCCCGTTGAAACCGGAGATCATCGGTAAGGGTTTTGATGTCCTCTGTGTTCGCGAGCTCACCGGTGGTATCTATTTTGGCCAGCCCAAGGGTCGGGGAGGAGAGGGTGGTGACGAGAAGGCCTTTGACACCATGGTCTATAGTCGTTGGGAAATCGAGCGTATCGCCCGCCGTGCTTTTGAAGCGGCCCGTCTGCGTCGCAAGATCGTTACCTCGGTGGACAAGGCCAACGTCCTCACCACCATGGTTCTGTGGCGGGAAGTGGTCATTGATATTGCCAAGGAGTACCCGGATGTAACCTTGAATCATATCTACATCGATAACGCTACCATGCAGTTGCTCAAGGATCCCCATCAGTTTGATGTTATGCTCTGCGGTAACATGTTCGGCGACATTATCTCCGACGAATGCGCCATGCTCACCGGCTCCATGGGGCTGTTGGCCTCGGCAAGCTTAAGCCAGTCTGGTTTCGGCCTCTATGAGCCCGCCGGTGGCTCAGCCCCGGACATCGCCGGTCAGGGAATCGCCAATCCCATTGCCCAGATTCTCTCTGCGGCAATGATGCTGCGGTACAGCTTTAATTACGGGGAAGCGGCTGATGGCATCGAGAACGCCATTGCAACGGTATTGGCTGACGGCATCCTTACCCCGGATATCGCCACTGACCGTGCGCAGGCGGTGGGTACCGGCGCCATGGGTGACGCCATCGTCAAGGCGTTGCTGGCCTGATTGCTGGTAACAGCATCTGCCCAAAAAAATCCCCGTAGCCGTTTCTTTCGGCGCGGAGATTTTTTTTTGTGGAGGCCATAGGTCCAATCATTGCCAAGTAAACTCTAGTCTTTGATTGCGGCGTTGATTGTCTGGAGAATGCTTGCTGTTTCCATCGGCTTGGTGAGAAATCCTCTAATTCCCAACGCTGCCGCCTTTTTCCGGTCATCCTCGCTTTCGTTGCCGGTCAACATGCAGATTGGCAACCGAGGCTGGATGGCAAGGAGTTGTTGTGCTAATTCAAAGCCGTCGAGGCCGGGCATCACCTGATCGGTTACCACCAGGTCAAATTCGTTTGGGTTTTTCCTAAATATTTCGAGTGCTTGTTCGCTATCATTGGCACCGGTGACGATACAGCCTGTCGACTCCAGCAGCAGTTTGCCCAGGTCGATGTTACACTGAAGATCATCAACGAAGAGGATGCGTAGCCCCTTAAATTTTACCTGATCAAGGACTGTTCGGGCTGTGTGCAGCATCTTCTCAAGGGAGAGCGGTTTTTCGCAATAGGCGCTCACCCCCATTCCCTTAGCTTTTTCACGATTCATAATGTCACTGTGGCCGGTACAGAGAATCACCGGCAGGGAAGGTCTCACCTCAAGAAGTCGCTGGGTGAGCTCAGCTCCGTTCATGTAAGGCATGGTCATGTCGGTGACTACCAGATCGAAATGGTTAGGTTCCTTTTTGAATTCTTGTAAGGCCTGCTGCCCGTTAGAGAATGTCGTGACCTGGTAACCGTATTTTGTGAGCAGTTTCGCGGTCATGGTGGTGATTTTTTCTTCATCATCAACGATCATGATCCGCTCATTGCCGCCAGTGAGTAGGGGGGCGTTAGTGGCAAGAGTGAAGTTTTCCGCTTCTTTCTCCACCATGGGGAGGTAAACATCAAAGGTTGTTCCCTCTCCTGCTGCACTGTTAACGGCAATGTGACCGTCATGACTCTCGATAATCCCGTGGACAACGGCAAGCCCCAGGCCAGTGCCTTCACCCGCCAGTTTAGTGGTGAAATAGGGTTCAAAAATATTCCCCATGGTTGCCGCATCCATACCACAACCGCTATCACTCACCGCCAAATGGATATATTGACCTGGTTCTATCTCGGCAAGCGGCAGCAAGTCTCCGGCCACGATTGTAAGATCCTCAAGCGTCACCTTCAAAACGCCGCCACTCTCACGCATGGCATGATAGGCGTTGGTGCAAAGGTTCATGGTGATTTGATGAATCTGGGTGGGATCAGCAAGGGCTGTAGACTGAGAAGAGATGTTCTCCTGCATTTCGATGGTGGTTGGGATTGAGGAACGCAACAACTTGAGCGCTTCCTTGACCACCAAGGAAACCTGTAACAATTGCTGCTGCTGTTCGGTGCGACGACTGAAGGTGAGAATCTGCTTAACCAGATCTTTTGCCCTGTTGGCACTGCCGGTCACTTCATCAAGATCATTCAATAAATCGCCATGGTTGTCTTTATCCCGACGGGCAAGTTCGGTAAAGCCGAGAATGGCGGAGAGGATATTGTTGAAATCATGGGCAATGCCGCCGGCCAGGGTGCCGATGGACTCCATCTTCTGCGATTGATTGACCTGCGCCTCAAGCTTCTCTCGCTCTGCTTCAGCATTTTTCCGAGAGGTAATATCATTGGCAATCTCCATCCGCACCATCCGCCCGTCAATCCAGCGAATCGCCTGATCACGACATTCATACCATTGATGATTGATGGAACTCTGGAATTCCCATCTATACACCCCGGTGGAATTGCCCTCTGAATCAAGTAATTTATCGTTGGTACAGAAATCACATGGTCCGTTTTGGTCGACCTGGAGCACCTGCCAGCAAACCTTGCCGATGGCATCCGGAATAAGTTGTTGGCCAAGTTTATTCATAAACAAGACCTCATAGGTTTCCATGTCGGCAACATAGACCACCGCATCAAGGCTGTCGACAAGGGTCTTGAAGCGCTCCACGGCAGTGTTTCGCTCAGCATCCGCCTGCTTGCGTTCGGTGATGTCAAGAAAGGTGACCACCGCGCCGGCAACTTCGCCATTCTTGCGAATGGGGTGCGACCAGTACTGTACCGGAAAACCGGTGCCGTCGGCGCGCCAGAACATATCGTTCTCCGAGTATTCCTCCCGGCCATGCTGCAGACTCTGCAGGATAGAGCATTCTGCAACCGGATAATTGCTCCCGTCGGACCTGGTATGATGAATGAGTTCGTGCATGTTTTTGCCCAACAGATCCTCTTCCCGCGCATAGCCCATGACCTGCAGGAAGGCGGCATTGCAAAAGGTACAGTTCCCATGGAGATCCAGACCGTATATGGCCTCAGCCGTAGAATTCAAGAGCAGACGGATATGCTCCTCGCTGCTGCGCAGGAGCCGATTGGATCGGCTTACATCCTTAGCCATTCGGTTAATGGCTTCGCTGATGCGTGAAAATTCCAGAACGCCGCTTTCCCTGGAGATCGGCAGAGATGCTGATTCACGGCTGGGATCATAACTTGCTAAAGATTCGACAATATTGCTGACCGGTTGGGAAAAGAAGCGG
>JAQYVW010000056.1 GCA_030145325.1 Desulfurivibrionaceae bacterium | reverse complement strand
ATACCTTCAGACCGTTTAGACAAGAGGTAAAACATGGATGAATTCAAAAAACGTTTTTCACAAAATTTCGCCCACATGGAACGACAGATGGGAAGGATGATGCGTAATATGTCCTTCCCGCACATGTATCCATTTCAGGCTGGCACCAATTGGTACCCAGCAGCGGATGTGTATGAAACCGACGAATCCATTCTGGTCTATGTTGATGTAGCCGGAATTGACCGCGACAAAATGACCGTAACCGCCGAACAAACCAGCGTCATTATTGCCGGAGAAAGACTGATTTCATCCGATGAAAAAATCTGCCGGATCCATCAACTGGAAATCGAGCATGGCTTTTTCGAACGAACCTTGCCGTTACCGGTGCCAGTTGATGTTAATGCCACCACTTCCAGCTGCGAGAACGGCTTTCTCATCATCTCTATGCCCAAGCAAAAGCTGAAAGGACAAACCAAGGTCGACATCGGCTGAACAAAAATGAAAACCCATCGGCCACTCCGGTCAGAGGAATAATAATGGCTATGAAAAAAAGCAACGAAACCATCCAGGAAAACACGACCACGTCTGAAACTCCCAATCAATCCATTAATCCCACCGAATTAGAAATCCCCAACGAGCTTGCAGTCTTGCCCTTGCATGGCTTTGTCTTTTTCCCCGGCATGGGCTTCCCGCTACAAATTTCCCACACCACCTCAACCAAGCTCATCGACGACGCTGTTCTGAAAAATCGCATGGTGGCAGTGGTCACCCACAAAAAAAGCGAAGACGAGGATGATGTCAAAGAAAACGGCGAATACCGGACTGACCAGTTATACCGAATCGGGGTGGTGGGCTATATCCACAAAATCATTAAAACGCCGGAGGGACAATATCAAGTCCTGATGAGCGCCATCAAAAAAATCAAAATCGGCAAATTCACCCAAAAATTACCCTACCTGCGCGCGAAAATAACCATTTTGGCCATGAAAGAAGCGACAGGGAAAGAAAACGACGCCCTACTCCTCAACCTCCGCAACCAATTCAAAAAACTTGTCGAACTGACCCAGTTGCCACCTGAACTCTACATGACTGTTATGTCGCTGACCAGTTCGTTCCATATTGCCTACCTGATTCTTTCGCAATTAAACCTCTCCATGGAAACAGAACAGGAACTCTTGGAATTGACCCAAAGTAAACAACTGTTGCACCGCACCGCCCGCGAACTCAACAAACGGCTGGAAACCGTGGAAATGAGTGAGCAAATACAGAAAAACGTTAAGGATGATATGGACAGCAAACAGCGGGAGTTTTTCCTGCGGCAACAGATGAAAGCGATTCAAAAGGAACTAGGCGACGACGACGGCAATGTGGAAATCGAAGAATTTCAAACCAAAATGGCTGAGACCAAACTACCTGAAGAAGCCAGGAATACGGCAGAACGTGAGATGAAAAGGTTGGCCAGGATCTCACCCTCATCGCCAGAATACACCGTCTCGCGCAACTACCTCGACTGGATTCTTGAGCTGCCATGGGAGAACTCCAGTGCTGACTCCCTTGATCTCAAGAAGGCCCAAGAAACCCTGGACAAAGATCATTACGGGCTGGAGAAAATAAAAAAACGGATCATCGAATTCCTTGCCGTACGCAAAATAAAAGAGGATATGCACGGGCCAATCCTCTGTTTCGTCGGCCCGCCAGGGGTGGGCAAGACATCCCTGGGCCAGTCCATTGCCCGCACCATGAATCGTGAGTTCATCCGCATCGCCTTGGGCGGCGTCCGCGACGAAGCGGAAATACGCGGTCATCGGCGCACCTATATCGGCTCTCTGCCCGGTCGTTTCATCCAAACGCTACGCAAAGCCGGCACCAACAATCCACTTATTATTCTGGACGAGATCGACAAACTCGGATCAGACTTTCGCGGCGACCCTTCCTCTGCCCTGCTAGAGGTCCTCGACCCTGAACAGAATTCCACCTTCACCGATCACTATCTGGAGATCCCCTTTGATCTGTCCAAGGTAATGTTCATCACCACCGCCAACTATCTGGAAAATATCCCCGGCCCGTTACGTGACAGAATGGATGTAATCGAGCTGTCCAGTTATACCGAAGAAGAGAAATTGATGATCGCCAAAAATCATCTGGTTCCCAAACAGGTCAAAGCCCACGCCCTCAGCGGTGGCAAACTTAAATTTAAAGATGATGCCATCCGCGCCATTATCAGTTCCCACACCCGGGAAGCGGGGGTAAGAAACCTGGAGCGACGCATTGCCCAGGTCTGCCGTGGTGTCGCCACCGATATCGTCATGGGAACCAGAAAATCCATCACCATCACCCCGACAAATCTAGAAAACACCCTTGGCCCGATCCGCTTTTTCCCTGAAGCAAAGGCCCGCTCATGGGGGCCAGGATTGGCAACGGGCCTTGCCTGGACACCAGTGGGCGGGGTACTGCTTTTTATCGAAACGGCCAAAATGCCCGGTCGTGGTGGACTCACCCTCACCGGCCAACTGGGCGACGTCATGAAAGAGTCGGCCACCGCCGCCCTTACCTATATTCGCTCCCATGCCAAGGAACTAAAAATCGCCGACAAGGTATTCGGCGAAACCGATATGCATGTTCACGTCC
The DNA here is from genome assembly GCA_030145325.1 of Desulfurivibrionaceae bacterium. Classification (GTDB taxonomy): domain Bacteria; phylum Desulfobacterota; class Desulfobulbia; order Desulfobulbales; family UBA5123; genus UBA5123. The sequence continues at coordinate 17,345 of JAQYVW010000056.1, read as the reverse complement.
CTGAAGGCGCCGTACCCAAGGATGGCCCATCGGCAGGTGTTGCCATGGCGACATCCCTGACTTCGCTACTCACCGGACGACCGGTCCGCAAGGATCTGGCCATGACCGGCGAGATCACCCTGCGTGGTGATGTCCTGCCGGTGGGAGGAATCAAAGAAAAGGTCCTGGCCGCTATCCGGGCCGGGATCACCACCCTGATGCTGCCATACCTTAATAAAAAAGATGTGGTTGAAATTCCAGAGAAAATACGCAAGGACATCACCTTCCACTTTATCCAAGACGTTCAGGAAGCCTTTAACATTGCCCTGGAAAAACCAAAACGTAACCCTAAAAAAACCACCGCCAAAGCATCACTGACCAAGGGGAAATAACCATTCATGACCATTACCTTGCCAGATAAAGGGGAGAAATACACCTCACCTCCAGCACACAGAAACATCCTCATCGTCGAGGATGAAAGCATCATTGCCATGGAGATTGCCGCACGTTTACAAAAACTTGGTTATCGGGTGGCGGCCACCGTTAATAACGGCCCGGAAGCAATTGCCAAGGCGGAAGATTTGCAACCGGATCTGGTTATGATGGACATCTACCTCAAGGGTGAAATGGATGGAGTGGAGGCGGCGGCTACGATTAAGGCCGGCACCAAGGTTCCCATTATCTATCTCACCGCCAACACCGACGAACAAACCTTCCAACGCGCCAAGGTGACCGAACCCTTCGGTTACCTACTCAAACCCTTCAATGAACAAGAACTACACCGCACCATCGAAATCGCCCTCTACAAGGCTGAAACAGAAAAGGAACTGGAAAATTATCGTCAGGATCTGGAAAATTCCCTGGCTGAACGTGATCAGCTCATCGGCAAGCTCCAAGAAGCACTTGCTAAGGTCAAAACCTTAAGCGGTTTGGTGCCCATTTGCGCCGCCTGCAAAAATGTCCGCTCAGACCAAGGCTACTGGCAAAAGATTGAGAGCTTCATTAGAGATCACTCCGAGGCAGAATTCACCCACCTGGTTTGCCCGACATGCGCCAAAAAGCTTTATCCAGGTATTGACCTCTACCCCGACGAACCCGAATAACCTTACCCACTGTAAAATCCCCACCCTTGCTGCGGCCTCAGCCATACTTGCAATGGACGTCTTTTCCGTTTAAAGTCTCCCTGCCCGGAAATAACCGGGAGAATCATCATTCCACCAAGACAGCCCACTGCCGGGCGCAACCTAGCAAGAATAGATATGAAAGTCATGCTCGCCCAACACGCTGGTTTCTGTATGGGGGTTCGCCGTGCGGTGGAAACCACCCTTGATTTGCTTCATCATGAACAGCATGGGCTGGCCACCTTCGGCCCCCTGATCCACAATCCACAAGTTTTAGATTTACTTAAGGACCGGGGGGTTACTATCCTCTCCGAGGTTCCCAAACATGCAGAGGGCAGCATCATCATCCGCGCCCATGGCGTGCCGCCGCAACAGAAAAAAATCCTCGAAGCCACCGGCGCCAAGATCAAGGACGCCACCTGCCCTCGGGTTCTGAAGGTGCAGGCGATCATCAAAAAACATCATAAAAAGGGCTATACAACCATAATCATCGGTGATCGCAACCATGCCGAGGTGGATGGCTTGCTTGGTTATGCTGCACCATCCGGGATCGTCATCAGCAACGAGCAAGAAGCACGCGCCCTCAAACTTGACACCCCATATATCATCGTCAGCCAGACCACCCAGGACGAAAAATCCTTCGACGCCATCAGTCAACTTATCCTTAGCCACCATCCAGAGGGGAAGGTATTCAACACTATCTGCGACTCCACTCATAAACGACAAGATGAGGTGCGCAATCTTTGTGGGCAGGTTGAAGCGATGGTGGTGGTGGGTGGGAGGAGCAGCGCCAACACCATGCGCCTTGGCGAGATCGCGGCCAGCATGGGTTGCCCTGTTTTCGTGGTTGAAACAGAAGATGAACTGGACCTTAACGCCCTGCGCCAATATAATATTGTCGGAGTAACCGCAGGCGCATCAACTCCCACTTGGATGATTAACCGGGTCGTCCGCACCCTGGAATCTGTTCCGGGCAAGAATCAGGGGCTAATCCTCCCCTCCCTGGCCCGTTTTTTCTGGATGCTGCTGGCAACCAACCTTTATGTCAGCTTGGGCGGCGGTCTTCTTGCCCTTGTCGCCTGCACCATGCAAAATATCCCACCCCGCTCTGAATTTTTCTTCATCGCCTGCGGCTACCTGTTTGCCATGCACAACCTGAATCGTTTTACCGATCGTAAATCAGACAAATTTTCAGACCCATTGCAAACCATCTTCTATCGCCGCTATCGTTGGCCCCTCTTCCTACTTTCAACCTTGACCCTTACCGGGGCCATTGCGGTTGCCGCCGGACTGGGTCAACGCCCACTACTATTGCTTATCGCCATGAGTGTCTTCGGCATCCTCTACAACGTCCCCATCTTCCCCAAACCCCTCTCACAACTGCTGAAGATCCGCGGGTTGAAAGAAATCCCCGGCTCCAAAACCCTTTTCGTCTCCCTGGCTTGGGCCTTTGTCTCAGTCCTAATTCCTCTTCTCGGCCAGAAAATAGCTTTCACCGCTATCTCCGCGTCCACTTTTCTCTTCATTTTTTTACTGGTCTATGTGCGCAGTGCCCTTTTAGACGTCTTCGAAGTCCTAGGCGACCGCCTGGTGGGTAAAGAAACCCTGCCGGTTAATATCGGTGAGAAAAAAACCATGACCCTTCTGCATATTTTGATGCTGCTGCAAACCATCATCCTCCTCCTCTTTCCCCTTACTGGCTGGATCAATAACAACGCTTACCACCTGCTCCCGACGGTTCTCTATCTTTTTATCATTGGTCACCTCTATACAACCAACAAAGTTCGTCAAGGAGCAAAACTGGAATTTGCTCTGGAAAGCGTCTTTCTTCTTGCCACCGCCTTGTCTATACCCACCATCTACTGCCAATAAATTTCCATTTCACCTCTAAAAACTAGGCATTTCATCATGTTCCGGCTATGATGCCAAGTTATTGTTTACACCATCGTTGAACACTGTTCAGCAAACCTTCCCGCCCCGGAGAAGAATTATGCTCGGCTGGTTTAAAAAGAAACTGCTAAAAACCCCTCCACCCGTGGACTCGACCCTTGACGATGATCCACAATCCACCGCCCCGGCTACCATCGAAGACGAACCCCTTCAGCCTCCGACAGAAATATCCACGGGATCAACGTCGACAAAAGATGAGTTGGAACTGAAGCCAGAACAAGAACTGGCACCAGAGGCTGAGACTTTAGCAGAACCTGTGTCCGAGTCTGTATCCGAGCCCGATCCAGAGCCAGAACCGCAAAAGAACTCCATGCTCAGCCGCCTCAAAGAACGGCTGGCCAAAAGCCGCTCTTCCCTTATCCAGAGGGTGGACACCCTCTTTCTAGGCAAGAAGATTATCGATGATGATCTACTTGATGAACTGGAAGAGATCCTGATCACCGCTGACTTGGGCATCACCACCACCAGTTCCCTCATCGACAATGCCCGTGCCCAGGTTAAGAGAAAGGAACTGAGTGACCCTCAAGCGCTAAAAGAGGCTCTCCGCCAGCAACTTCTCGATTACATTCTTAATTCGGAAAAACCAGCGGAAATGGTTATGCCCGCAACAGGCCCCTTTGTGATTATGGTGGTGGGGGTCAACGGTGTTGGCAAAACCACCACCATCGGCAAGATGGCCCATAAATTTGTCCAATCAGGACAAAAAGTGCTGCTAATAGCCGCCGATACCTTCCGGGCCGCAGCCGTTGAACAGTTGCAAATCTGGGGAAAACGAATCAACGCTGATGTTATTGCCCAAAAGTCAGGAGCAGATCCATCCTCGGTTATATTTGACGGGCTTGAAGCGGCAAAAAACAAAGACTACGATGTCATCATTGTTGATACTGCTGGCCGTCTCCACACCAAGGTCAACCTGATGGAAGAACTTAAGAAAATCAAACGGGTAATGAATAAAAAAATGGCCGGAGCCCCGCACGAAGTGATGCTGGTGCTTGATGCCACCACCGGCCAGAACGGCATCTCTCAAGCCAAACTTTTTAATGACGCGGTGGAAATAACCGGCTTGGCCCTGACCAAACTAGACGGCACCGCCAAGGGCGGCATCGTCGTCAATATCTGTCACGAATTCAATATCCCCATCCGCTTTATCGGTATCGGCGAACAGATGGATGATTTACGAGATTTCGATGCCAACGAATTTGTTGAAGCCTTTTTCTCCACCGAGAATTAACCAGCTGGAAAACCTACCATGCCAACATACCAATATCGTCAACATCGACAACCAGGCTGCGGCGGCTGTCTACTTTATATCGTTCTGTTGCTGCTACTCTTCGGCGGCGCCCCCCTCCTCCTTGACGTGGTTGGATTTCTTCTTTTCTCAGGGCTCTTTACCATCATGGCCCTGGCCATTGCCTTCTGGGGCTTCACCCTCTATATTCGCAAGAAGGTCAGTACATACGAACAATCACAAACCGAAACCCACAACACCTTCGTCTTTTTACTGGTCAACATCCTCATCAAAATCGCCAAACTGGATGGGGTGGTCTCCCGCGAAGAGATCAATACCATCAACAATTTCTTCCAACAGCACCTGCGTTACGACTACAGCCAGATGCTGTGGGTCAAGGAGCTAATCAAGGAAGCACAATCCTCACCCACAACCCTTGAGGATCTTCTGGCCGAGTTCCGCAGTCGCTTTTCCTACGAACAACGGCTCATCCTCCTGGAATTGATTTATCAGGTCACCTTCACCAACGAGACAGTTTCGGAGGAGGAGCTTACCCTCCTTGACCGCATCGGCTCCTTCCTGGGCATTGCCGCATTCGATCACCAAAGCATCAAGGCCCGGAACCGCTACCGCCGCCAACAGACCGCCTCAACGGCTGAATCCCATTACCAGACCCTTGGCCTGAGCCCCGGCGCCTCTCCTGAAGAGATCAAAAAGGCCTACCGCACCTTAAGCATGCAATATCATCCCGACAAGGCCGCCCATCTCGGCGAAGAATTCCGCGCCATTGCCGAAGAAAAGATGAAAGAGATCAACATGGCCTACCAGCACTTGCAAAAAAGTTAACCCCCCCCTTTGGAGCTCATTACCTTTCATGTCTGCCACAACAGACCGCGGCAACAACAGCCAGCTCATTGTTCTGGAACCATACTTCGGCGGCTCCCACCGTACCTTTCTCGAAGGGATACGAAAACACGTGGACTGTTCGTGCCAGATGCTGACCCTACCAGCCCATGGTTGGAAATGGAGAATGCGTCTTGCTGCCCCTTGGTTTGCAACAGAACTACAACGATCTCCACCAATCCCCCCCGCACGTAACCGCTGTTTACTCTGCTCGACCTTCGTTGATGTTGCCACCCTAAAAGCACTCTTACCGGCATCATTGCGCGAGATCCCCATCGCCACTTACTTCCACGAGAACCAGTTCGCCTACCCAGTACAAAACAATGACCAGCGTGATCTCCATTTTGCCCTAACCAATCTAACCACAGCCCTGGCCTCGGATAGACTGGCCTTCAACTCAGCCCACAACCTAGAAAGCTTTCTGGAGGGCTGCCGCATGGTGCTGAAAAAAGCTCCGGACACCTCCTTTCCCGACACCGAACCATTGATCCGCGCAAAAAGCATCATCCTTCCCCCACCTTTGGATTTCACCGCTATTGATGCTATAGGCGACGAAGACGATAACGACAACACACCAGTGATCCTCTGGAATCACCGCTGGGAACACGACAAGAATCCCGAACGATTCTTCACCGCCCTATTTGAGCTTGCCCAACAGGGAACGGATTTCAAGCTCATTGTCCTTGGCCAGTCCTTCCGCTACCAGCCACCTATTTTTGAGAAAGCCAGACAACGGCTGCATGAGCGGATTCTTCACTTCGGCTACGCTCCCTCGCGGGAAGAATATAGCCAATGGCTGCACCGCGCCGACCTGGTGGTTTCCACCGCCAACCACGAATTTTTCGGTCTGTCGGTTTTAGAAGCAGTCCGGGCCGGCTGCAGACCATTACTCCCGGCCCGCCTAGCCTACCCAGAAATTTTCCCAACAGAATATCTATACGAGGAAAGAACCTTTACCAAGGAATTGACAAAGGGTTTACTGAAAAAACGATTGAGCAAAGAAAAGGCCGAAAAGCTAACCAGCTCCTTTTCCTGGCCATCTCTGGCCAAGGAATATCAACGCTGGCTGTTCCCGGCCGAAAGCAGTTAGGAAAAGAACAATTTCAAGAAGCGGCGTCTGCCGCAGCCCCACACCCTTCGCCAAAATGATCATCAAGAAACCGACACTCTGCCGGAGAAAGATCGAAGCGTAACTCCGCTTCCCGCAAGGCCTGCTGCCGACCCTTTCCCGGCGACGACTTTAACGACTCACTGAGCCAGCATAGCGCCTTTCTAACCTTTTCGCCGGTGGGTAATAAGTCTTCAGAACCGCCCATTTTACAACTCCCTGTGCAAAACATCGTCACAAAATCTTTAAGAGAATACGGCTACTCTCCTTCTCTCTCCGGGCGCAGAATTATCCCGCCCAAGGGGGGCACCGACACCTTAACGTGGCAAGGCGCAGCCCCATACGACTCGCAGACAATCTCCTTCCGAAGCGGATTATCCACCCCGCTGCCCCCAAACATTTCTCGATCCGAGGAGAAGATCTCCCGATAAGAGACTTGCTCCGGTACCCCGACCTTATAGTCATGATGTACCTGCGGGGTGAAGTTAAGCAAAACAACAAGATGATCATCACGATTTTTAGCAAACCTTGAAAAAGCAACGATACTGTTATCAACGTCGTTAACATCCATCCACTGGAACCCTTCATGGGAAAAATCCACCTCCCAGAGGGCGGGACAATCCAGATACAGATGATTCAGATCTTTAACAAACCCCTGCATCTTGCCATGCAACTCGTCGTGCTCAGCCAAATGCCAATCCAGACTAACCTTGCAGTACCATTCCGAGATTTGCCCAAACTCATCTCCCATGAAAAGCAATTTCTTGCCGGGATGCGTCCACATAAACAAGAAAAGCAACCGAAGGTTGGCAAACTGTTGCCAACGATCACCAGGCATCTTACCCAACAGCGACCGTTTACCATGCACCACCTCATCATGGGACAGAGGCAGAATGAAATTTTCGGTGAACGCATAGAGCAAGGAAAAGGTTAGAGCGTTGTGGTGATATTTACGATAGATGGGATCACAACTAAAATATTGCAAGATATCGTTCATCCAGCCCATATTCCACTTAAAACCAAACCCCAGCCCACCCTGATCGGCAGCTTTGGAAACCCCGTAAAAACTGGTTGATTCCTCGGCAATCATCAAGGCATTGGGAAAACGATCATAAACCACACTATTAAGATGCTTAATAAACTCAATGGCCTCAAGGTTTTCCTTAGAACCATGGCGATTGGGCACCCAATCACCATCGCGGCGTCCGTAGTCTAAATAGAGCATGGAAGCAACCGCATCCACTCGCAGGCCGTCAAGATGGAATTTGTCAAACCAGTAAAGAGCGCCCGCCAAGAGGAAATTAGCCACCTCCTTGCGACCATAGTTAAAGATCAGCGTCCCCCATTCGGGATGCATGCCCTGACGCGGATCATGATGCTCATAAAGAGCCGTACCGTCAAAACAGCTCAAACTATGCCCATCAGTGGGGAAATGCGACGGCACCCAATCAAGAATTACGCCGATATCATTTTGATGACACTGATCAACAAAAAACATGAAATCCTGTGGCGTGCCAAAACGACTGCTCACCGCAAAATAGCCGGTGACCTGATATCCCCATGATTCATCCAAAGGATGCTCCATCAGCGGCATCAGTTCAATATGGGTAAATCCCATCCTCTTGACATAAGGGATAAGGCTGTCGGCCATCTCCCGAAAGCTAAGAAATCGCCCAGGTTCAGAGGGATCTCGCTGCCAGGAGCCGGGATGAATCTCATAGATAGACATGGGCTTCTCGTAGGGAGAAACATTGTCCTGGGCAGCAAGCCATTTCTCATCTTGCCACTGATAAGTTTCAATATCGCAAACAATGGACGCGCTCTTAGGACGCAGTTCCGCAAAAAACTGGAAGGGATCAGCCTTTTCCAACAAATCCATGTTAGCGGTGCGAATCTCGAATTTATACGCCTCACCTTGGGAAACATCAGGGATAAAGATCTCCCATACTCCGGCACTGCCCAACACCCGCATCTGATGGACCCGGCCATCCCAAAAGTTGAAATCACCAATTACGCTCACCCGACGAGCAGCTGGCGCCCAAACCCTAAAGACTGTCCCCTCAATGCCATCACTGATGGTACCATGGGCACCAAGGCGGTTGTACAATTCGTAATGAGTGCCGCTAGCAAAAAGATGCAGATCATATTCACTCAACAACGGCAGATGACGATAGGGATCATGGATCTCACGAACCAGACCGTCGTAACAGGAAATTTCATACTTGTATGCAAGGGCACCTTTTATAACTGGAATCACAATCTCAAAAAGACCCTCATCCCGCATCATGTACATATCATGCCGTTCATTATCAATGAGTAATCGTACCGACTCGGCATGGGGCAAAAAAACCCGAATAATCGCATTATCCGGGTCATGATCAAGAACATGATAACCGAGGACCTGAAAAGGATCGTGGTGATCGGACTGGATTACCCTATCCAGTTCTCGTGACACATCTATTTGCATTAGAATTCCTTTAATTTGTTAGATATCCGTTCAGGGGAAATCATGTCCTAGAGCACTTAACTTTGTTAGCGTAGCATACATGAAATGAGAAATTCTATCCATTTTTGATAGTTCTTAACATTTAAAGTGGAACGACACCCTACCGACAACCACCTTGACGCTCAACCACACGCGGTGCTAGATTACGAAAGGATCCAAATCCGCCACACTTTGTGCCCTCCACTTCATTCTTGAGAGAAGAATAATGCAAAGCCTTAAGGATAATCTTCTCATTGCCACCGCCCAGATGCCGGATCCACGCTTCCATGAACAAGTTATTTACATATGTGCCCATGACCAAGAAGGGGCCATGGGACTGGTGATTAACAAGCCCATGACAGAAATCAGCATCGCGGACATTCTTCGCGGTACCAATATACCAGCCCCAGAGGCACCACTACCGCCAGTTTACATGGGGGGGCCGGTGGAACCAGGCAACGGCTTTTTTCTCCACTCTGCCGACTATTCCCCTCCGCAATGCATACAGGTAAGCGCCACCGTCATCATGTCTCGTGATCCAGTCATTTTTGAGGATATCGCCGCCGGTAAAGGACCTGCTCATTATATCTTTGCCTTGGGCTACGCCGGCTGGGCGCCACAACAACTGGAAGGTGAACTCCGCAACAACGGCTGGCTGACGGTACCAAGCAACGACAAGATACTGTTTGCCACCCCCAACGAACAGAAATGGAAGGAAGCAGCCAAGATTTACGGCATCGACATCGCCCTTTACGGCGACATAATCGGCTCGGCCTGACCAAGATCACCTCTCCCGCCCCAAATAATCAAAACGATAGCCACTTTTACCGTTGTCATCTTTCCGCCATCGTTGTAAATAACCAATGAATCAGGCTGATTCGTCTTCTAAAGGGTAACGTGAAAAATTGTCTTTCGATTCTCGTCAAGCGAGTTATCTCGCCAGATATCTGCTTTACGCTCAAGATTTTATCCGCAGAGGTAAGCGACACGAAGTTTGAGACTCCGATATTGAATATATGCACCCCAAGGGCACTTCCTGCGGGGCACCGGTGGTAAATTTTTTTCCCATGCCTCGGATTATCGTGACCTCGCTTAACTGATCGCGAACGAAAATCCTAATTTTCAAGACACCCTAAAGGCAACAAATCACCATGCCACCGAGGGGAAACACCACCCTCAAACCATTAACGAATACCTGAACAATGTCCTGCCGTATATCCGAAAATTGACCAAGGAGTAAAATTTTGCCAAAGGAAATATTTCAATGCCGTCGCTGCGGCCACTGCTGTCATGGTGAAACCACCGTCTCCCTAACCGATGAAGACCTGGCCCGGATGGTCGCCTATTTCAAGCTGGATGAAGAAGAGGTGATAAAAAAATACCTGCGCGTATCCGGCAAGGTGATCCAGATGCAGATCGAGGACGGCCACTGCATTTTTTACCATGATGGTTGCACAATTCACCCTGCGCGACCTTGGCGTTGTCGGCAATGGCCACTGCACCCGAGCATGCTCACCGACCAAGCTAATTTTTTGGCCATTAAAGATTCCTGCCCCGGAATCAGGCTCTCCGATTACGGAAGATTTCAGCGTAAACTGAACACCTTGCTTGAAAAGCACAAGAATGAAAGCGAAGGATAGTGCGGAATTCTAATGCGCTTTGAACTATTATTTCTCGGAAAAACCAAAGAAAAATATTTGGCCGCCGGCATTGAGGATTTTCGCAAAAGACTCAGTCGTTATGCCGAGGTGGAAATACGGATCATCAAAGAAAAGAAATGGGGCAGCGGTGAATCTGCAGAAAAAATAAAGAACGAAGAGACAAGTTGCTTACTAAACAGCTGCACCCAACCGACCATGATTGTCGCCCTTGATCCTGGCGGCAAACAAGTAAGCTCTGAGGACTTTGCCCAACTCCACCAAAAGTGGGAAGAGCAAGGCCGCCGGAAAATCACCTTCATCATCGGCGGGCCGTTGGGACTGGCACCATCAATTCGCCAATCAGCCGACACCATCCTCTCTTTGTCGACCATGACCTTTACTCACGAAATGGCCCGGCTCCTCCTGATTGAACAACTCTACCGCGCCTCTTCAATCAGGGCCGGGAGCAAATACCATAAATAATCTCATCTCGATGAATTGCTCTTTTTCTCGATAAATTGTATAAAATTATATCGATATTCTTCCCCAAATCCCCTTCGGAGATACCCCATGGCGCAAACAGCTGGCAACCAAAGCAAAATTCTTGTCGAAGCAGGCACCAACGAGCTTGAAATAATTACCTTTTTCATCCAATGGCTTGACCCCTCATCCGGCAAAACAAACAAGACCTTTTACGGTATAAATGCCGCCAAAGTACGTGAACTGGTTGCCCTGCCGGAGAAAATCACTGAAACACCGGATTCCCCACCTTGTGTTGAGGGCGTCTTCATGCTCCGCAATCACACTATCCCCCTCACTGATCTTTGCAAGTGGTTCAAATACGAACCTGACCGATCCGAGGAGGCGTTAGCGAAATGGGTGGTGGTGGTCGCTGAAATCAACGGCAAACCCTTCGGCTTTATCACCCACGGCGTCGACAAAGTACATCGCGTCTCCTGGGCACAAATCCTCTCACCACCGGAGATTTTGGCCGACAACCAGAGCATAACCGGCATCTGCCTAATGGATGATCTACTTATCCAAATGGTTGATTTCGAGAAAATCACCGCCTCCATCGATCCCTCCATGGATCTCGAAAACGCCCCGGCCCATGAAAAGATGCGCCAAGGCGTCGAGGACAAAGATAAAATGGTGGTTATTGCCGAGGATTCCTCCACTATCCGTCACCAGTTAGAACTCACCTTAACCAGGGCCGGACTTAATGTTTCCATTCATAATGACGGCCTGGCGGCTTGGGAATTTCTAGAGAAAATCCGTCAGGAGGGCACCATTGCCGAAAAAGTATTGGCGGTTATCACCGATATCGAAATGCCTCGGATGGACGGCCATCATCTCTGCCTTAAAATCAAAGAGCAGTCTGCATACCAGGATATCCCCGTCATTCTTTTCTCTTCAATGATCAGCGACGGCCTTCGCAATAAAGGAGAAACGGTTGGCGCTGATGATCAAGTCACCAAACCGGAGCTCAACACCCTCTTTGACCGGCTGCAGGCGTGCCTGGATAAAAGAAACAAATAACGGTGCAGGAATGAACATGGATCAACTGCAACTAAAACGACTGATAGAAGATTTCCTGGCTGAGGATATCGGCACAGGCGACATCACTACCTCGACAATCTTCGCCAATGCCCAGATGGGCGAAGCGCTCTTCATCGCCAAAGAGCCCTTCATCGCTGCCGGGATGAAGAGTGTGGCAGCGAAAGTATTCACCACCCTGAACCCGGCCATTATCATCACCGAAACGGCCGATGACGGAACCCATTGCGCTGCCGGAGACGTACTTTTTGTCGCCAAGGGGCCGGTCATCGATCTCTTACAAGCTGAACGAGTGGCCCTCAACCTTGTGCAACGCCTTTCCGGCATCGCCACTTTAACCGCCCGTTTCGTTGCCGCCGTTTCCCCCTTGCCGATCAAAATCGTTGATACCAGGAAAACAACCCCAGGCCTCCGGGTACTTGAAAAGTATGCAGTGCGGGTTGGAGGTGGCCATAACCATCGTTTCAACCTTGCCGATGGTATCTTAATTAAGGACAATCATATTGCCGCTTGCGGTTCAATCAAGGAGGCAACCAAGCGGGCCCGCAGCCAAGCGCCACACACCCTGAAAATTGAAGTAGAGGCTGAAAATATCGCCCAGGTTCAGGAATGTCTTGCCTGCGCAGTGGAAATTATCATGCTCGACAATATGAACCCGGCTCAACTACGGGAAGCCGTCAAAATCGCCAAGGGCAAAGCTCTACTTGAAGCTTCCGGCGGGGTAAACATCGATAATATCAGAGAAATTGCCGAAAGCGGCATCGACCTTATTTCCATTGGCGCTCTCACCCACTCAGCCCCGGCCGTGGATATCAGCATGCGCCTGAACACCATTAACTGATCATCCCTCCCCCAACCGTTGTTTGTCGACCTCGGAAAGTTTTTTATCCCGACACCAACCGCCCTCTCCCCTTACGCCTCTTCCCCAACCCCACCCGCCTTCACCGCTAAATCTTGTCTAACCGTTTCGCTTATGGTATTTTGGGCCTCAATAAACCGACGCCGCATAATGCAATAAACCTTTATGATGAAAGCATTCTTAGGAGAACAAGGCATGAAAAAAATCTGCTATTTTTTAACAGCACTGGCATTGGTTATGGCAACGGTATCCTTTGTCTCCACTGCTTCTGCCGACGAGGCCGCGACTTTCTCCATCGCCCGCCTGGTGGTCTGTAAAAATGTCGCTGACATGGAACCAATTCTCGGTCGCGACGAAAAATTCCCCTTGGACATCGGCAAGGTATACTGCTTCCTTGAAGCACGGGAAATCAGTGCTGATACTGAAATCAATTTTGTCTGGATTCACGAAGGCATCACCCAAGTCACGGTGCCGATAAAAATCAAAAAAGGCTGGCGCTGGCGCACCTATTCCAACAAGAAACTTGGTACCATGACTGGCAACTGGACAGTTGAAATTCATGATACCAACGGCACCCTGGTGGATTCCGTTAATTTTGCCGTTGAATAACCTTGTCCTTGCCAACAATAAAGAAAGGGGTGATTCTGTGCCGAAGAGCAAACAGATCACCCCTTTTTCTCTCCTCCGGCACCACAACGCCCCTTCCTTAACCCATATTTAACACTTCAGGTTCCCACTGCAATTTTTAGCCATTTTGTGCCATAGATACTCAGCATTGATCATCCATCAGAATCCACTTTCTCGCGAACTTTAGCTATCGTTTACCACCATTAAAATTCTTACCCGAACAGATGATACCCTGCCTCCGTTAATCACAAAAAATTCAAATACCCCTTGACGGTAAGCATATCTCTCTGAATACTATCTATAACCATGTGCCACACCACCATTAAATTCAGCCTATTTAATCTAGAGAAAGCCTCTCGCGAACTATACATAAAAAACTTTGCCGCTGTTAATAGACCTGACAAATAGCTTAAAAAATACTAAGATAAATTGCAGCTTTTGACAGCATGCGACAGCCTTTACAACCAGCAGGGTTCAACTTGTCCACCATGAGACTACCTAACCGATGACAACACCCGAAAAAGCCAATACCCCCATGCAGATAACCGACCAGGAATTTGGCCTGGTGCGGCGACTTGTCTACGACAACTTCGGAATCAACCTCACCGAACAAAAACGGTCGCTGGTGGTGGGACGCCTGCATCAACTTCTCCGTACACATGGATTTGGAACCTTTAAGGAATATTATGATTTCCTGATCAGAGACAGATCTCACCAAAACCTGACGGAACTAATCAACCGTATTTCAACCAATTACAGCTTTTTTTACCGAGAGAAAGCACATTTTGACTTTTTCATCAAAACTGCTCTGCCGGAAACGATGAAACGATTACAGATGCAAAATTCCAACGATATCCGCATCTGGACCGCAGGTTGCTCAACCGGCGAGGAGCCATACATGCTGGCCATGCTGATGTTGGAGCACTTTAAAATAGATTATAATCGTTGGGACGCAGGTATTCTGGCCACTGACATTTCCGACCGGGCTCTTATTGCCGCCAAAGAAGCTTGTTACCCCGGAGACCGGGTGAAAAGTGTGCCACCAATGCTGCGTAACAAATATTTTGAAGATCGACCGGGCGGGGAAGTTGCCGTCAAGGAGCAAGTAAAAAAAGAGGTGACCTTCCGCCGCTTCAATCTCATGAACCAGCAGTTCCCATTCAAAAAACCGTTTCACATGATCTTCTGCCGAAACGTAATGATATATTTTGATAAAGAGACTCGCGACACCCTGGTCAGCAAATTTCACGCCATGACCGAACCGGGAGGCTACCTGTTCATCGGCCATTCAGAAACACTGGGCCGTGACCAGGGACTATACCGATACGTTATGCCGGCCACCTATCAAAAGATCTAACGCCAACTATTTCAAAAGGCTCTCAACAACCATGAACCAAACACCTTTTATACCCACGCCAGGAACAAGCTCGGTCAAAAACAAAATTCGCGTCCTGATTGTCGATGACTCCTCATTGGTCCGTACCGTCTTAAGCAACGGACTTTCACAGGACCCTGGGATTGAGGTTGTCGGTACCGCCCCTGATCCCTTTGTGGCCCGCGACAAAATCGTCCAATTAAAACCCCATGTCCTTACCCTGGATGTGGAAATGCCACGCATGGACGGAGTTGATTTTTTACGCCGCCTGATGCCCCAGTATCCCTTGCCGGTAATCATGGTCAGCGCCCTTACTCAGAAAGGAAAACGCATCACCCTTGAAGCATTGGACGCTGGCGCCGTTGATTTTGTCACCAAACCAGCCACCGATTTGCAACGCGGCCTTGAAGATATGATGATGGAGTTACGCACCAAGGTTAAAATTGCCGCCAACGCCAATGTCTCGCACTGGAAGAACAAACGCCAGACACTCCCCTCCGAGCGAACGATTAACGCCCCCCGCGCCTTGGCGGAATCAACCGACAAGGTCATCGTCATTGGCGCTTCCACCGGTGGCACCGAAGCGATTCGCCAGATCATCAGCCAATTTCCGCCCACCATGCCCGGGGTGGTGATTGTTCAACACATGCCGCCCGGATTCACCAAGATGTTTGCTGAACGTCTCAACACCATCTGCGCCATGGAAGTAAAAGAGGCTGAGAGCGGAGATCGAGTCTTCAATGGTCGCATCCTCATCGCCCCCGGCGACATGCACACGAGCATCTTTCGTTCCGGCGGCACCTACCAGGTTCGCTGTGAGATGGGTGAGAAGGTCTGCGGACATCGTCCCTCAGTGGAAGTACTGATGCGCTCAGCCGCTCAGCACGTTGGCGCCAACGCCATCGGCGTCATGCTCACCGGCATGGGCCACGATGGCGCCGACGGAATGGGAGCCATGCGCCAAGCCGGGGCAAGAACCTTGGCCCAGGATGAAGCATCCTGCGTTGTTTTCGGCATGCCCAACGAGGCATTCAAACGTGGCGGCGCCGAACGGTTGCTACCTTTGGATAAAATCGCCAACGAAATAGCCAGACTGCTGTCATAAATTCAGCCATATGGAAAACAACCTGCGGAAAAATATTCTCAACCCTCTTTATTTGACCTGGATTTTACTGCTTGGCAGTATCCTGTTCATTTTCTACCAGTCGCACCTTTCTTTCTTGAACAGAGAGTCAGTATCAGCCAGAGGTCAGGCAGAACAATACCTAAAGGAGATTCTCTACACCGAAGGACAACACCAAGAGTCGCTCCTTGCCATTCTGGGCGAAAACCACCAACTGCAAGAGGCATTGCGTTCAAAAAACATTCTCCTTGTAAAAAAACAGGCCCAAGCCTTCCTAGAATCCCCCCCCAAGACTGCAGGGATGACCCACATCCATTTCTACAGCCCAGAACTTGAACCACTGGTTGAACATCACCACGCTGACCGACTCGGGCAAAAATATGCCGACCAGGTATTAATTAAGGCCAAGCGCACCCTCAAGACCGCTTACGGCCTTGGCCTCGACCCACTTTCCACTCTCACCTTCTGGACCTCCGCACCCTGCTACGACCACAACCATTCCCTTCTTGGCTTTATTCTGTCAGGGCAAAGGGTCAACTTGTTTCAGGAGATAAGCCAGCGCCAAGATCAGACCGGAGATGGAACAGGACTAGATCCCGCTCCCAAAGTCCTGCTCTTCCTCAACAAACAGTATCTTGATCAAGAAAAGTGGGAAAGGGGCTTACAACTTACGGGGAGTATCCCGCGCTGGAACCTGCTGCCTGATTCGGTGCTGGCAAATCACTCCTTTGCAGACAAAGAACTTGCCGAGGCCATCTCCGCCTGGGGCGACAACACCATCACCTCCAACCCAGGAGTCATCAAGCTTGCCGGTCGCTACTACCAGACCACCAACCAAATCATCCATGACATTAAAACCAGACCGGTGGGTAATATCGTCCTTTTCACCGATATTGACAAAAACATCCGCGCCATCCACCGGTCCTATTACACCGTAATCACCATTTTTATCTTTCTTGGCGGAATTCTCCTTGTCTTGACCTCCATCTTTCTAAAAAAAACAGAACAACGCCTCAACAACTTCAAACATCGTTTACTCACTGAAAGCATGGACCGTGAGGCCTCACAAGCCAAACACCATGCCGAACTGCAACAAACTTGGCAATATCTACAAAATATCATTGAGTGTCTTGGCGCACCGTTGATGGTGGTCAATGATGACCATCGCATCATCCTTACCAATCGTTCACTGAAAAAACTATTGCCACCCACAAACCAGCAAAACATCTCCTGCCGGGATATCTTTTCTTCAGGAACCGACGCTCAGCAGGATAATCCCGAAGAGGTCAACTGCAAGACGCAATGTATACTTCCCCATTGCCCGGTTCGAGAAGTATTCACCACCAACCAGCCATCAGAAAACATCTATCCAGTTTTTGAAAAAAACGGT
>JAQYVW010000055.1 GCA_030145325.1 Desulfurivibrionaceae bacterium | reverse complement strand
TGGCGTTGCCTGGGCGTTCTGGAAATTTGCTTGAAGAACCTTTCGGTGGCAACTTGTTGCGTAGCGTTGTTGAATCTGCCCTGATTCAGCAGGAGCAGCAGTTTCTGATTATCGAAAATGAACAAATTTTCCGGCAGATTGGTGTTCTCAAGCAAAAGCATACCTCCCTTGTTGAAGATAATTTCCGCCAATATCGACTGATTCAGGAAAAAGAGAAGGATTACGCCCGGACTCTGGAAAGTGAGATTGCCCGTCAGACCGCGGAGTTGCGGAAGACTAACACTCGTCTGGAAGAGGCCAGTCGTTTGCAGAGTGAGTTCTTGGCGAATATGAGTCATGAACTGCGCACACCGATGAATGCCATTATCGGTTTTTCCGATCTTCTTCTTGAAGAAGAATTGGCTAACGAGCCCGCGGAGTATGCGAAGACCATTAAAAATGCGGGGCTGAACCTGCTGGTTCTGATCAACGATATTCTTGATTTGGCAAAAATTGAGGCGGGGCGGGTGGATCTTGACAGCGATCCTTTTGACCTGCGGGAAATGGTTGATGGTGTTGCCAGTTTGTTCAAGATTCCGGCCAATGAAAAGAAGTTGCTCTTTAAGGTTGAGATCGCCCCGCAGGTGCCGACTTTGTTGGTTGGGGATAGTAATCGTTTGCGGCAGATTCTGATTAATTTGGTCGGAAATGCCATGAAGTTTACTGCTGAGGGTGAGGTTGCGATCAAAGTTGATCTGCAATCTCTGGTTGTCGATCAGGCGCAGGTGGTTTTTACGGTGCGCGATTCCGGCATCGGCATTCCCATCTCGAGGCAGAAGGCGATTTTTGATAAGTTCACCCAGGCTGACGGATCCACCACCAGAAAATATGGCGGCACTGGTCTTGGCCTTGCCATCTGTCATCAATTGGTACAGTTGATGGGTGGTGATATCCAGTTGCAAAGCATTGCTGGACAGGGAAGTTCCTTTATCTTTACGTTGTCGATGCGGGTGCAAGTGGAGGATGTTGCAGCTTCTCTTTCCAGTAAGACGGTTGGTGAAGGGGTGGTCGTAGCCGATAAGGAGGGGGATGTTTTTGTGCCCCTTCGGGTTCTCCTTGTTGAAGATAACCCGGTTAATCAGCGGTTGGCCAGCATCATTATCAAGAAACAAGGCTGTGAGCTCTCGGTGGCAGGAGATGGGGTGGAGGCGTTGGCAGAGCTTGAACAAAATTCTTTTGATCTGGTGCTGATGGATGTGCAGATGCCTAATATGGATGGGCTTGAAGCCACCCGCAGGATCAGAAAGATTGAGGCTTCGCCTGACGAGATGAAGGGGTATGTTGGTTTGTCGGCTGGATCCCCGATATCTATCATCGGCCTTACCGCTCACGCTAGAAAAGAGGATGAACAAACCTGTTATACGGCCGGGATGAACGGTTTCTTGACTAAGCCCATCATCAGAAAGCGTCTTGAGGCGGTGTTGGCGGCAGAGGCGGATGCGCGAGAGGCCAGCGAGGATTGACCCCCTTGCCCCCGGACACACGTTTGGGGGCTGGGTGTGATCTGCTGCGGTTATTTTGTCGCAATGTTGGTCAGGGCTAAGATTCTTTCCCGCCAACTGTCGCTATGACCGGTGAGGTTAGCTCTGCGGGAATTTTCGCTAACAAAGCTGAGGTCGATGTTCAGTCGATCTTCCGGCATCAGGGAGCCCAGTCGCTCCGGCCATTCAATGACGCATAGTCCGTCGCCATATAGATAATCCTCAAACCCCAAGGCCTCAATCTCTTCTTCGTCGGCGAGACGATACAAATCCATGTGATAGAGCGGGATCCGTCCTGGATATTCGTGGAGTAGGCTGAAGGTTGGACTGGTGATATAGTGCTCTTCTGGAACCATCAGACCCAAGCCGATAGCTTGGGTAAGGGTGGTTTTGCCTGCTCCCATGTTGCCTGTCAGGGTGATGATGTCGCCAGGGCGTGCCGTGCGACCGATCATGATCCCGAAAGTAGTGGTCTCTGCCAGGGAGACGAAAGTGATGGTGTTGGCTGTCATGGCGCGATTATTCTTCTTTTTTGTGGCAGAAGAGGCAGCGGTATTTGGGGGGGTGGCCCTTGGGGAATGCGACTTGCTGCGGGTTGTGACAGTTTTGACATTCCTTTTCCGCCTCTTTTTTGTCCATTGGGTAGTATTTCGTGTGGGTGGCGTCATGGGGCAGCTTCACCGTCGTTTCCGGCGGTGCATTCCAGAGGAAAAGAAAAATGCCCCCGCAGATCACGAGGAAGAGGGCGGTGTAGAGAAAGGATTTTTTGTCGGCATTGTCAGTCTTCATCTTGATTGATCCTTAGTGGTGGCAAAGGTGAGTAAGTTTGGTTCGTTTCTTGTTTGGCGGCGCTTGTTGTGATGGCGCTCCCACGCGGGATCTTAGCCCATCTCCAAGGTGTTGATGGGGATGAGGCCGGTGCGCAGGCCCAAAACAACCGCCTCGCTGCAAAACGTACTGCAGAGGCGGTTTCTGCCGATACAGGCAAGTAAACGTTGGTGGCGATGCTGTTTGTCGATCAAGCGCTGGAGTTTTTTTGTGTCGGCAGCCGGATCAACAATGAGTTCGGCAATGGTTTCTCCCGAGAGAATGGCCGGATAAATTCCTTCGCCGGTGAGCCCCGAGGCAAGCCCTGCGGCATCGCCGACCAGAAAACGGTTGTCGAAGCCATAGCCCCGGAAATCGTAATTGATCAATGCCGCCCGTGGTCGCTGGTCGGTGATGTCGATCTGTCGCTGTGTACACCATGCGTGGAAGCGGTTTAGAAGCGTTTTCCCGGTCATGCTGCGGCGATCAACGTACGCCCCCACCGACGCTGAATCTTGGTGGGGGAAGATCCAGGCGTAGCCGCAGCCGAAATGCTTGCTGTCCAAGCACCACTCCATGTCGTTAAATTTTCCGTTCAGTTGGCAGTTGATGCCGATGCCCATTGCCGTAGTGGGGATGCCCAGGTAGCGGCGCACCAGCGAACTGCTGCCATCGGCACCCACTAGAAAACCATAGCCGAAGTTGCCGGTGGAGGTTACCACGTGTTTGTGGTGAATTTCCCGAACCGTTACCCCGGAAATAATGGTTGCCCCGGCAGCTCTGGCTTTCTCGGCCATCTGCTGACCAAGTTTTTCCCGATTAACGGTGGAGATAATCGGGGTCGGTGAGCGGATCGTCACCGTTTGCCATGGTGAACTGATTTTTTGGGTTTGGAAAGATCGTTCTATTAACTCCGGTGGCAGCTTTGCCCCCAGCCCTGCCCAAGTGACGCCACCAGCGCAAACCTTGGGGCCAAGATGTTGCTTACGTTCAAGAAGCAAGACCTTGACGCCTTTTTTTGCCAGTGCGGCGGCACAGGATAATCCTCCTGGGCCGCCGCCGATAATAACGGTATGGAATTGTTGCATGGCGTGATATTTTTTGGGTTGCGTTGCGTATTGGCTTGCAAAGACCAACACTATAAAGTGCCTCTTTTTCTGTCAAGGATTTAGGTGGGTTAATTGCATTAATCTCGTGGCCTGACCCTACCTTTTTGACCTTGGGTGTGGTAGCATGGCGGGGATAATTTGGCATGTTTTTTTTCTGCTTGCCGCGATCATTAGCGGTTGCGGTTACAGGTGGTAATAATTTTGGCGAGGGATTGATCCCATGAAACTTGAGTCGGTTGACAAGCTTAGTAATGATAACAAAATGGGGGTGTCTCTGTTGTGGCTGGCTCCCCTACTCTTTGTTGCGATCCTCGCAGTGGTTGCTTTAAAGCTCTACGAGATGGAATTGCCGCAGGTTGTCATTCCTACCGATATTTCCCGCTTTGGTACGAACAAGCGGGTGGCGGTGGTGGTGAGTGATGCCAAGAGTGGTGTTCGCGAGATCAAGGTGGCCATGGAGCAGGGAGGGCGACGGTTGCCCTTGTATGAAAAGAAGTGCGTGGGGGAAGGTCTGGTTGCTTCGGGACCGGCGCGGCTTGAAGAAAATTTTGTCGTTGATACCCTTTCCTTGGGGCTTGTGGACGGTGACGCCAAACTGGTGGTGACTGCTCGTGATTTTTCATGGTGGAATTGGCGGGCAGGAAATGTTGTTGAAGCTTCTTTTCCGGTGACCATCGATATTAAGCCACCCAAGGTACGGGTTACCGCTTCCCCGACCTATATCAAGGCTGGTGGAGCCGGGGTTGTGGTCTATCGTCTTAGTGAAGCGGTGGGTCGGCATGGGGTTAATGTAAACGGGGATTTTTCTCCCGGTTATCCGTTGTCTGACCACGGTGAGCAGGTATACGGTGCTACCATTGGAATTCGTTACGATACCGAAAAGGTCAAGGAGGCGTACGTTTCCGCCATCGATCAGGCCGGGAATGAAGGTCGGGCTGGCTTTGGGATGATTATTCGCCGTTCACCGAAAAAGTTTGATCGGATCAATATCAGTGACGGTTTCCTTGCTCGTAAGTTGCCAGAGTTTGCCGACCACAACGAAAAACTTACTGGGACGCCACTGGCTGAGTATCTGACCATTAACAACAAGGTTCGGCAGGAGAATAATAAACGGATTGCTCAGGTCTGTTCTTCTTCGCTGCCGGAGAAGCTCTGGCAGGGTACTTTCAGGCGTTTGCGGCGGAGTAGTCGCCGGGCTGGTTACGCCGATTATCGCACTTATTATTATCATGATCGGGAGATAGATAAACAGGTTCATCTCGGTATTGATCTCGCCTCAACCAAACATGCCAAGGTGGGAGCCGCCAATGGTGGCCGGGTGGCCTTTGCTGAGTATCTCGGGATTTATGGCAATACGGTGATTGTCGATCATGGGCTGGGTATCTTCAGTCTCAGTTCGCATCTAAGTCGCATTGATGTGAAGGTTGGCGAGATGGTTAAAAAGGGTGATTCTCTGGGGCTCACCGGTATGTCCGGGATGGCTGGCGGAGATCATCTCCATTTCAGTATGTTGGTGAACGGCATTTTCGTCAATCCCCTTGAGTGGTGGGACGCGCACTGGCTGAAACTGAATGTGGAGAGTTATTTGTAAGGCCCACCATCTAGTCTTTAAACTGGCGAAGCGACCTGATGAGACTCAGAAATTACTAATCTGTGAAGGTAGATGTAAGTTTTGTCCATAATCAAGATTCTTCCTGAAAGTCTGGCCAACCGTATTGCTGCCGGAGAGGTGATTGAGCGCCCCGCCTCAGTGGTAAAGGAGTTTGTCGAAAACTCCATCGATGCCCAGGCCAGCCATATCTCTGTTCAGATCGAGGGGGGCGGCACTCGCTTGATCCGGGTGATTGATGATGGTGCTGGCATGGATCAGGATGATATCCTCTTGAGCCTGGAGCGTCATGCCACCAGCAAGTTGACTGATGCAGAACAGTTGTCGGCCATCAGCACCTTGGGGTTTCGCGGTGAGGCGATGCCCAGTATCGCTTCGGTTTCCCGAATGATCATTACCTCTCGTCTTGCCGGTGCCGATTTGGGGGCCAGGGTTGAGATTCGCCATGGTCGGGTGGTCAAGGTGCATGAGATGGGTTGTGCCAAGGGCACGGTGATGGAGGTCCGTGATCTGTTCGGCAATATGCCTGCCCGCAAGAAATTCCTTAAAACCGTCCAGACTGAATTATCCCATATTGAAGAGGTGGTTAGAAACTATAGCCTTGCCTATCCGCAGCTTGGCTTCACCTATCAGGTGAATGACCGTGAAATTTTCAATCTCCCCGCTGTTGTCGATGATTTAGAAGCGCGGGTGCGGGCGGGGGGAGGGCGAAGGACTGCCAACACTCCCTTGGTGCGGTTATGCGAAGAGTCTGACGGCATGAAGGTGGAAGGTTATCTTGTTTCTCCTGATGAGATGATCGGCGCTGCCGGGCGATTGCGGTTGTTCGTCAATGGGCGGGTGGTGCGCGACCGAATGATTGTACATGCCCTGGCGGAAGGGTTGCGCGGTTTCTTGATGAAAGGGGCGCGACCGGTTGGGGCTCTCTTTGTTAAGGTTCCCCCAGAAAGCGTTGATGTTAATGTCCATCCCACCAAGCAGGAAATTCGCTTCCACAGACCGACGGCGGTGCATCAACTGGTGAGTCTCGCTGCCCGGCAAGGGATGGGGGGATATCAGCAGGCTTTACAGGAAGACCTTTTTGTGGTTCCCGAGCCGGTGAAGCCGCTGGTAACGGTACCTTCTTCTTCTCGACCGGAAACATTGCTTGCGCCGAAGGAGGGGTGGGCGCAAGTGGAACTGCCCCTTCCTCCTTTCAAGAGTTGCGAGCCGCAAACTTCGTCTGTTCTAGGGCAAAGGCCATCGCCTAAACCTGTTCCAGAGGCTGGTCTCTCGGTTGCGCAGGGTGCCGAAACGGTTGTCGCGACTTCTCCCGAGCCCTGTCAAAGTCAAGCCGCGTCGGGATCCCTGCAACCCATCGGCCAATTGCTTAATACCTATATCCTCTGTGAATCAGAAGATGGCTTGATTGTCATTGATCAGCATGCCGCCCATGAACGGTTGCTGTATGAGGAGATGAAAAAACATTATGAGGCTGGCGCTGTGGCCCGGCAGACGCTTCTCTTTCCCAAAGTAATTGAATGTGATGTTGAGGAACTGCGGCTTTTGGAACGTTTTGGGGCGGAAATTTCTGCCCTTGGGGTTGACATTGAGCCTTTCGGAGGCGACAGTTATGTGGTTAAGGCGGTCCCGGCCATTGTTTCGCAACTGGGGGCGGATGTAATTGTGCGGGATTTTCTCGCCCACCTGGCGGTGGGTGGACGTGGGGTGGGCGCTGGAATTGAGGCAGTTCTGGCCAGTATGGCCTGTAAGGCTGCCATCAAGGCCGGACATGTCTTGCAGCCTGAAGAAATTAACGCCTTGCTCCGCCAGATGCGAGCAGCCGATATCTTTTCCCATTGTCCGCACGGGCGACCAGTGGTGAAGCGGTTCACCGGCAGTGAAATAAAACGCTGGTTTTATCGAGGGTGAAGGTGCGGTAAACAGCGTTTAGCAAAGCGCCAGTTATCTTGAGTAAGTAAGCATTGCCTGGGGGGGAATGAATGACTGAATCAGGACTGTACCTGCAACTCTATAGTATTCATGGTTTAATCAGGGGCGAACGACCGGAGCTTGGCCGTGATGCCGACACTGGCGGTCAGGTCAAGTATGTGCTGGAACTGGCCCGAGCCCTGGCGGCGCAACCGGAGGTGGCCCAAGTCGATCTGGTGACCAGATTGATTGATGATCGCACCGTCTCGCCCGATTATGCCCAACCCATTGAACCCCTTTCCGACAAGGCTCGCATCGTGCGGGTGCAGTGTGGTGGTCGCAGATACATCCGTAAGGAGTTGCTCTGGCCACATCTTGACGAGTTCGTCGATAAAGCCCTTAAATTCTTGAAGATCGACAGACGGGTGCCAGATTTCTTTCACGGTCATTACGCTGATGGTGGTTATGTCGCCAAGGAGATGGCCAGTATCTTTGGGCGTCCCTTTGTTTTTACCGGTCATTCCATGGGGCGTCACAAGCTAGATAAACTACTGGCTGAGGGGATGAATAGCGATGAGATCAATCGTCGTTATCGCATCGACCATCGTATTCAGGTTGAGGAGCGGATAATCAAGGAGTCGGAAAAGGTTATCACCAGCACCAACCATGAGATCAGAGAACAGTACGGCCTTTACGATAATCATCAGGAAGGCAGTTATACGGTGATCCCACCCGGCATCGACATCGACATCTTTTATCCCTACTATGCGGAACAGCTTGATCCGCAGCTGGATGACGAGGTTTCCCGGCAGGCTCGGATGACCTTGTTGCATGAATTGCACCGCTTTTGGATCAATCCGCAGAAACCTTTTATCCTCGCCCTCTGTCGTCCGGATCAGCGCAAGAATATCGCGGGTTTGATCACTGCCTATGGTGAAGATAAGGAGCTGAAGGCCATCGCCAATCTGGCCATCTTTGCCGGTATTCGTAAGAATATCACCGGCATGGAGGAAAACGAGCGCAATGTCCTCACCGAGATGTTGCTGCTCATGGATCAGTATGATCTCTATGGCAGTCTGGCCATCCCCAAAAAACATGATTTTTCCATAGAAGTTCCGGAGTTATACCGTCTCTGCGCCGAAAGTCAGGGGGTGTTTGTTAATCCGGCCCTGGTGGAGCCCTTCGGTTTGACGTTGATCGAATCTGCCGCCTGTGGAGTGCCGATTATTGCCACTAAGGAAGGTGGCCCTGCCGATATCATCGGCAACTGTACCAACGGTATCCTCATTGATCCCACCGATTTTAAGGAGATTTCCGGGGCGTTGAAGACGATTTTGGTGGATAAGGAGCTATGGGAAAGGTACTCCCGTAACGGCATCAACGGGGTTCGCGATCATTACGCATGGGAAACCCATTGTCGGAAGATGCTGGCGGTGTTCAGCGAGGTTCGGGCCGGGATGCCGGATAAAAAGAGTGGACCTGGAGATGGTCGGAAAACCGCCTTTGGCGAGCGGTTGACAGCACTGGACAAGTTGTTGGTTTGTGATATTGACGATACCCTGGTGGGGGATGAAGAGTCCACCGCCGAACTGTTGGCAATATTGGCCGCCAATCATGATACTCTTGCCTGGGGTGTAGCCACTGGCCGTTGTTTACAGATGACTAAGGATGTGCTGGCCGAGAACAACATCC
This sequence comes from Desulfurivibrionaceae bacterium, assembly GCA_030145325.1. GTDB lineage: Bacteria > Desulfobacterota > Desulfobulbia > Desulfobulbales > UBA5123 > UBA5123. The sequence goes on along the minus strand of JAQYVW010000055.1, from coordinate 11,315 downwards.
CCTGGCCGGATATCGTGGTCTGCTCGGTGGGAACCGAGATTTTTTACGGCCCTAACTTGCATCCGGACAAGGGCTGGCAGCATCATCTCTCCTATAAATGGAAGCCGCGACAAATTCGGCAGGCCTTGGCTGACCTTGATTTTCTCAAGCTCCAAGAGCCAGAGAGTCAGCGGCAGTTTAAGATCAGCTATTATATGGAAGATGATCCTGATTTGTTGGCCGAGGTGCATCAACATTTGCAGGCCAATAACTTGCGTTATCGACTGGTGTTTTCGCGCGGACAGTTCCTGGATATCTTGCCTTTCCGTGCTTCCAAGGGCAAGGCGGTGCGATATCTGAGCTATAAATGGGAAATTCCCATGGTGCAAATCATGGTTTGCGGAAATTGCGGCAATGATGAGGATATGTTGCGGGGCGACACCGCTGGGGTTGTAGTGGCCAATCACAGCGAGGAGTTGGATAAGTTGCGAGGGTTGCGTCGTACCTATTTCAGTGCCAAGGAGTATGCGGCGGGGATTATTGATGGGATCAGCCATTATCGATTTTTGGGTGGTGATAAATGAATGGGGCGCGGCAAGAGGAAAAAAGCAGGGGGACTAACCTGATTGTTTCGGTGGGGGAGGTTGTTTGGGATCTTTTCCCTGACCGCCGGGTCCTTGGTGGTGCGCCGATCAACGTTGCCTACCATTTGAATAGTCTCGGAGCTGAGGTGGCGGTTATTACCAGAATTGGTAGTGATGCTCTGGCCGCTGAGACCATACACAGCCTTGCTGATCTTGGCCTGCCCCTTTCTGGCTTACAGCGAGACTCCATCCTGCCCACCGGCAGGGTTAAGGTTACAATCTCTGCTGCTGACCATGAACCATCTTTTGATATTGTCGCTCCGGCGGCCTGGGATGCTATAGAATATGAGCCGGTTGGGGATCTCCTCGGTGAAAAGTCTTTTTCTCTGGTTTTCGGCACCCTGGCCCAGCGTGATCCGCGCAGTCGGGAGGCGATTAGGCAGTTGCGGCAGCGGGCCAAGAATCGCTTTTATGATGTGAATCTGCGCCCACCCTTTACCACTCCGGCACTGGTGCTTGATTCGTTGGGCGGTGCTGATCTGGTCAAGATGAACGGTAATGAATTGTTACAAGTGGGGAAATGGGCGGCAATTGATGCTGAGGAAAAAAAGATGGTCGCGCAACGGCTGCTTAAAAAGTATAATGTGGCCGTTTTAGCGATAACCGAAGGGGCGGATGGAGCCTGGCTGATGGTAGGTGAGCAGTTTTATGAACACCCTGGATTTGCGGTGACGGTTGCCGACACGGTGGGGGCTGGCGACGCTTTTTTCGCCACCCTCATTGAGGGGTATCTGCAACAGCGGTCTTGGGACGAATGCCTAGAACGAGCCAACCGGCGGGGTAGTTATGTGGCCGGGCAAAACGGGGCAACCCCGACCATGCCATCCCTTTGAGATGGATATTGTTTTTGTTTTTGCGAGATGTCGGCTGTTTCGTGTGCTGACCTTTCACCTCCACAATATGATTTCGATTAACTGAGGAAAGAAATACCATGGCAAATAGTATTACCGAGACCCATTTTGACGATTTGAAGCTCCTTAATCGCGGTAAGGTTCGAGATCTCTACGCAGTTGATGACAACCTGTTGTTGGTGGCAACCGACCGGATCTCCGCTTTCGACGTGGTGATGAACGAACCCATCCCGGACAAGGGCGCGGTGTTGACTAAGATTTCCCTGTTCTGGTTTGATTATCTGCAGGATATTGTTCCCCATCATCTTCTCACCGCTGATGTTGACGAATATCCCGCCGCCTGTGCGCCGTACAAAGAGCAATTGCGTGGCCGCAGTATGTTGGTTAAGAAGGCCAAGCCTCTTCCGGTGGAGTGTATTGTTCGCGGTTATCTGTCCGGCTCTTTTTGGTCGGCCTATAAGAAGAATACCACCGTCTGCGGGGTTGACTTGCCCAGTGGTATGCAGGAGTCTGAAAAATTTCCCCAACCTCTTTTTACCCCTTCCACCAAGGCGGAGCAGGGTGAGCATGATGAAAACATTTCCGTTGCGGAAATGGAAAATATTCTTGGCCCTGAGCTTTCCGCCAAGGTGATTGATGTTTGTCTTCGCCTCTACGGGAAGGCGGCAGATTACGCCCGCAGCAAGGGAATTATCATCGCTGATACCAAGTTTGAGTTGGGGCTGGTGGGTGACCAGTTGATTCTTATCGATGAGGTGTTGACCCCGGATTCATCCCGTTTCTGGCCGGTGGATCAGTATAAGGTGGGCGGTGGTCAGCCCAGTTTTGATAAACAGTTTCTGCGGGACTATCTTGCTTCTCTTGATTGGGACAAAACCCCGCCGGCGCCAACCTTGCCTGCTGAGATCCTTGATAAAACCGGGGCTCGTTATCGGGAGGCCCTGGAAAAGATCACCGGTGGTGGGCTGTAAAGCGGCTGCGGTGAAGATTTTTTAACCAGGCGACCGGCTGTGTGCCGGTCGCCTGGTTTTTTTTTACCTTGCCCCTGCCTGAAATGACAAAAAAATGGTAACTGCTCACAGGGTACCGAATCTGCCGCGTTATCGCCCTGCTCACATACCAATGTATGTTTCGCAGAACGATGCCTTTCATCTCCGGCACCCTGCAAACAGTTAAAATTACGCTCATATTGGGAGAGTTAGCCACGCCTCCGAGAGTAGTTACAAAAAATGAAGACTTCCTACCTAGAAAAATCTATTTGAGATCTGCACCGCGTCCCTTTCTTGCCCGCTGATACTGTTACAAGCCAGCGGCGGCCATTTTTTCGATCAATTCACGCTGTTCCTCGGTCAATGTTTTAGGGATCAATACTTCAATTTTCACCAGCAGGTCACCACGACCTCCCTTGGCGGAAGTTGGCAACCCCTTACCCTTGAGACGCAGTTTTGCGTCAGCCTGGGTCCCAGCCCCTACTTTGACTTTGAGTTTTTTACCTTCCAGGGTGGGCACTTCGATGGTTGTTCCCAACGTTGCACCACTGATGGGGATTTGTTGGCGGAAGACAATGTTTGCCCCTTCACGGCTGAAGAGGGGGTGGGGTTGGATGAGGATTTTTAGATAAAGGTCGCCAGCCGGGCCACCCATTTGTGACGGGGAGCCGTGGCCGCTGATCCGTAATTTTTTCCCTTCTTCGATGCCCGCTGGCATCTTGACCGATACCTTTTCGGATTTGCCGCGGTGACGGATGGCAATGGTTTTTTCTGCGCCGGTGAGGATTTCCTCTAGGCTGACGGAAAGATCCATACTGAGATCATTGCCTTTTTGCGGTGGTTGGCTATGGCACGAACCTCCGCAACCGCTGCTGAAAGATTGTTGCCCCCCTCCCTGTTGTGAGAAGAAGTCAAAAGGGCTGCCGCCGCCTCCGGAGCGAAAGGTGGTACGTCCTCCGCCCATCCCGCCCATATTCATCCCGAACTCGCGAAGGATATCGTTCAGGTTTGCGCCCCGAAAAATATCTTCCTGACTGAAGCGTTGTTGAAAATCAGCTGATCCGTAGGTGTCATACTGCTGGCGTTTTTCCTGGTCAGAGAGAACGGCATATGCCTCACTGATCTTTTTGAATTTATCTTCCGCCTGTTTGTTGTCCGGGTTGCGATCCGGATGGTATTTGAGGGCGAGTTTTCGGTAGGCCTTCTTTATTTCGTCGGCTGAGGCGGTTTTGCTAACACCTAACGATTTGTAATAGTCCATGTGGTTTATATCTTTGGTTGAGATTGTTGATGATGTGGTGGAAAGGCTTTTATTGGGCCATCTCTGCTTGTCTTTCGAGGCTTGGGCCGTGACGAAGATAAAGGTGAGAGCTGATTGTTCTCCCACTGTTTTCTGTCAGTACCGTAATCAATGCCCACTACTATAAGTATGGTTACGGGGATAGGCAAGGGAGGAAAGTTAACCTCAAGAGGAGGGTGGATTTTTTTCACTGACCGGTAGGTGCGGTCTATTTCCTTGACGAGGGCAGGCTTGGCTGCGTACTCTGAAACATAGCTAAAAGAAGGTGTTTATTCTTTTGTGAGATGGTTGTCCGATACCATATCATTTATGCCGCGTTATTACTCGAAAGGTTAAATATTTAATCGAAAGGAGGAGAATGATGAGACCAGTGAAAGCGTTTCTTTTTTTTGTGGTTTTACTCTTGCTCGCAGGGTGCGCCAGCAAGGAGGTTTCGTCTCCTTTTGTTCCAGAATATCAGTCCCCGGATCTTCAGGCAGAATATCAGCAGAAGGTTGAAAATTTACTGGTTCTTTTTGATGCCTCCACATCTTTATACGAGGGATATAATGGGGTTGCTAAGGTGGAGGTGGAAAAAAACACCGTGCTCAATATGATTGATTCTTTACCTGCGGATATCTCGCTGGCCGCCGGGTTGCGAACCTTTGGTCCCATGAGCGGCAGTGGGATCTTTGCTTCTGGCAGCCAACTGGTTGTCCCCATTGCTCCCCTGGGGCGAGGAGCAATGAAAGCGGCAGTACAGCAGATATATACTGGAGGTTTAACGCCACTGGAGACCCCCCTGGTTGCCACTGTTGTTGATTTGCGGGAGGTTCAAGGGCGGACTGCTGTTATTATGATTAGTGACGGAATTGATAATGGCGCAGGTGATGTTTTGACAGCGGTACAATCATTGCGTGACGAGTATGGAGATCGGTTGTGTCTTTCCACTATTCAGGTTGGTGACGATCCGGTGGGTAAAAAACTTCTTGAGAAGATAGTTGTTGCTGGAGATTGTGGGTATGCCACCAGTGCTGATACCGTGGCCTCGGGGAGGGGAATGGCTGATTTCGTCAAGAAGGTATTCTATGCACGAAGCGTGCGCGTTGACAGTGACAGAGATGGTGTCTACGATGATCGAGATCGATGTGCAAATACGCCCATTGGGATTGGGGTGGATGTTGATGGTTGCCCTGTGGATGGTGATGGTGATGGCGTTTATGATTATCTCGATAAATGTCCGGAGACCATGCGGGGATTGACTGTGGACGCCCAAGGTTGTGCGCCTCCGGTGGCAGCAGTGGAACTGCAGGTGGAGTTTGATTCCGGCAAGGATGAGGTGAAACCGATTTATCGGTATAGTCTCAGGGCATTCGCTGAGTATATGCAGAGCAACTTAAGGTCGACGGCAATCATCGAAGGGCATACCGATAATGTTGGTTCCGCCCGATACAATCTTGACCTTTCTCGTCGTCGCGCCGAGAGTGTTAAGGCGTATCTTGTTGAACACTTTCGGGTTGGTGCAGAGCGGTTGACGGCGCATGGTTATGGGATGTCAAGGCCGGTTGCTGCTAATACTACTGAGAGTGGTCGTCGGCAGAATCGTCGCGTGATGGCGATTATTGACCGTGGTTTTGGTGGGCTTTAAGTGAAGGATCCTGAGAGCGGAAAGTGTTGCTGAAAAGGCTGGGGCCAAGGCCCCGGCCTTTTTTTTGTGGTGGTTTGCTGAGGGGAATGGTCGGTGGCCAGTGGTTCTGCTTATTTCTTGTCACCTTGGTGGTAGCCGAGGACGTTTACGGCAAGGGTTTTGGTGGTGAATGGTTTGATGATATATCCTTGAATCCCGAGCTTGGCGCAGGCGATAATCTCCTGCTTGTCTGAAACGGCGCTGGCGATGATCACGGTGGTGGTGGTGTCTTTGATCTTGTTGCGAAGAACGTTCAGGGTTTGAAAGCCATTCATTTGCGGCATCATGATGTCCAGGATGAAGATGTCTGGTCGCCAACCCTTATAGATCTTAAGGGCGTCTTCGCCGTTGTTGGCAATGCGAACCTCAAATTCTTCACCTCGGAAGCCTATGGCATAGAGTTGTTGGGTGACTTCTTCGTCTTCGGCAATTAGAATTTTTATTTTGTTCATATTGAATCTGATGATGGTGGTGAAAATAGGAACGGCAACGAAGCAGACGGATTATTTGCAATGTCTGCCCCCTTGCCGGTTTGTTAGTTTGAAAATTCTCTAGAAGGGAACATCTTCGCCCATGGATGGTTCAGGCCAGGGTGGTTCTTCGTTTTTCTGGCTGTTACCACTGCCGCCGCCACTATCACCTCGGGAGCTGAGCATTTTCATCTCGCGGGCAACAATTTCCGTGGTATAGCGGTCATTGCCATCGCGATCCTGCCATTTGCGGGTCTGTAAACGACCTTCAATATACACCTTGCTGCCTTTGGCAAGGTACTCTCCGCAGATTTCACCCAGTCGGGCAAAAGCGACAATGCGATGCCATTCAGTTTTTTCTTCCTTGCTGCCGTCTGGTTTCTTCCAGGTTTCGGTGGTGGCGATGCTGAAATTTGCCACGGCCTTGCCATTTTGGGAAAAGCGCACTTCCGGGTCAGCACCCAGGTTTCCGATTAAAATAACCTTGTTAATCATTGGTTTCTCCTTAGAAATTGATCCTTGTACCTTCTCACATATTTAGAGCCAAGGTTTATTGCAACCCGAACAAAATACCGGGAATTCACTTTTCATGCACGCAACTTTTACTGACTTTTTTAAAGGGTACTGACTGCGGCTGCAGCTTGGTCAAGGATGGTGGCAAGGCCTCCTTTTTCCTCTGGGGCATAACCAAATACATCCCGCCAAATTTCGTCTGACTCCATGCAACAGTAGATGGCGGTGTGGGGGGCAGCGCGTTTCTGTAATTCGTTATGGAGATGGCGATATAATTCCACCCGCAGCTTGCGAAAGTAGCGAGATTTGTTGTCCAGGCCAAGGATGAATTCTTCGTGGAAAAAGCGCGAGTTGGGAAAGCGGCTGTCGGCGATATTCTTGAGGTTGGGCAAGAAGCGCAGGGCGCCCATGCTGATCCAGGCAATGGCTTCTTTGGGCACCATCGCAAACAGCTGGGCGATGGTTTCGCTATACCCTTTTTGCCAGTTGGGATGGTAGATGATCGGGTCGAAGTGGAAGGCCAGTTTGTATCCCCAGTCAGCGCATTGTGCGGCTGCCTGCAGCCGTTGCTGAAGAGATGCAGTGTGCAGTTCCTCGCGGGCCATCACCGTCGGGCTGTTAAGTGACCAGGCTACCACGGTGCGACCCTGATGTTTTAACCCCTCAAGATGACCGATTACCGCGCTTTTAGTTTTGAGTTCCAGAACCGCCTGCTCTTTATTTGCCATAAACTCAACAAGGATGCGGGAAAGGCCGGTTAGTCGGTCAATGGCCATACTGTCAGTGAATTCGCCGGTGCCGATACGCCAAAAGCGCTCCGGCTCGGCGGCAAAGGCGCTCTTGATCTCGGCTAGCATATCTTCAATGTTAACAAAGAAGGAGAGGTGGGGGTTGTTGAGATAGGCTTGGAGGATGCAGTAGACGCAATCCATGGGGCAGTTCATGCCGATGTTAAGAACCTGGTAGTCGCAACAGCGGTATTCGCGGGTGGCGGGGCAAGGCTTGAAGAAGCGACCGAGGTTTCTGGTCAGCAGCAGGTGACGTTTGCCCTCTTTGAGACTCTCAGGATAAGGACCGGTGGGGGGGGGGTAAGATCGGGAAGGAAGTACTGTTACCGGTAGTCCCTCGGCTCTGGTGAGAATTTCTTGAGTATAGGGCAGGTCAAGGCAATCTTCTTCGACGCTGATCTGCTTGATGAGGCGGGAAGGGTCTCCTCCCCCCGTATCTGATTTTTTTGTTTCGTAATTCATCTCGCCCACCTTACTGGAAATGTGAGGTGGGGCCAACGATGAATTGCTTGTTTTTTATTTAGTTTCGGCCTGGATGTTTGTCTTGTGTCTCGTCAACTCTGAAACACTGCTTCTTGATAGCCATTCTTTACGCCGGCTACGTTACAACTTGAATCACGTAGCGCAACGATGCTCGCCAAGTCGTGCCTTGCAGGCAAATAAATCGTTGCCCAATTTTACGGCTTTTCATCCTTGCCGCGCCCCTAGGTCCTTTCCGGGCTTTGGTTCCGGAATTGCTGCCATTTACTCATCACCACCGAACCTACTGCCGCAACCAAGCCGAAGGAGAAAATGCTGAGAACCCGCGACACCCCGTGAGCTTTAAAAAGATCGTGGCCAAATACTTTGATGGCCCCAAGAAATATTACCACCACCGCAGCGATAATCAGGTCGCTGTTTTTTCTGCGTAGACCGTCCAGCATCAGAACGATGGCACCCATATTGATCAGGATTGATCGATAGCCTGATAAAGCGTCTGCACTGGCCTCGATGCCCATTGCGGCTAAAGAGAGTGCGATGCCGATCTGCAGTGAATAATAGGTGCTAAAGAGTGAGGTGACAAGAAGGATGGTGCCGCTGCGGTTATTGGGATCTAAAAAGGGGAAGATGCCGGCGGAGCAGGAAACAGGGTTTTGTTGGCTCCAGCGGAATTGTAGACCGCTGCTAACGGCGATAATCGCGGTGACGATCATGGCGGTTTCCCGTTGTGGGCCGTTAACGTAGAACAACCCGGAAAGGCCACCCAGCAGACAGGCGGCGGCCGGGAGGAGGTAAGAGAGCATACGGATGCCGCCGATTTCACAGACGCCGGAGAGCCGCGCGAGCATAAAAGCCATCACCGCCCAGACCGGCAGGGCGGTGAGCAGGTTGCCGGTAAGGGTAGGCAGAATCATCGCCAGGAGAATGGTGCCAGCGCAGGTAAAGGCGCATATCCCGCCATTGTTATTTTCGCGTCGGTAGAGGCGGTAGGTAATGGCGATGTGGATTGTGGCGATGGCAAAGCCAACCATCCCTAGTATGGGCAGGCTTTGTTCTTGCCAGGACGCCAGCACATTCCAGGCGGAACCGAAAATTAGAAAGACGTTGGCGGTGGGTATAAAGATATCAAAGATGCTTGGAGATTGTTTTCGTTCCATGGCTAAAGCTGGCGCGATCATAAAGGTAATGCTGTAGAGAAACGCGGTGGGCATAAACCAGAGCAGGGAAAGGATCTCCGGCACGGTTTGGTGACGGCCTAGCGGTACTTTAAGTTTGCTGGTCCAGAGAATCCAGATAAGGGCGGTGATTATATAGATTAGCCAACGGGACCAGCCACTTTCTGGTTGTTTGGCTGCCGCAATGGCGGCAACGATGTTGGCGGTGAGGAGGAGGAGAAGCAGGGCTGGGAAACTAGGGGTGGGAAAGTTAATGGCGGTGGCGGCGAAACTTCCGCCCAGCAGGCCGATACTGGTAAGACCGGGGAAGTTATGGCGAACACCGATGACGGAAAGGAGAAGGATAGATAAGCCCAGCATCATATAGCCGGTGGTGGCGGAAATAGAGGCGAAGTGAGCATGGGATTCGAGGACAACACTGAAGAGCAAGAATGCGCCGCAGACAGGGAAGACCGGCGCTAAACGATTATTTCGGGCGAGCATTTTCCCGCCGCCGATGATCAGGCCAAGGGCATAGGCGATGCCAATAAAAGATCCTAGCTGTGAATTAATCACCCCGCTGTCGGTAAAAACCCTGAGCATCAAGGCAATAACCATCAGGAAGCAGATGGCGGCAAGGCGCGGTAAAACCGTGGAGGTACCGATCCAACTCCAGAACCCTTGTTCATCCATCATTGTTGTAGGCGGAGACATGGAGGATTTTTGTTTTGCGGCCGTCACTATGGGAGGTAGGGCTTCTATGGCGGCGATTCGTGCAGCAAGCAGAACTAGCTGTTGATTGATGCCGGTGATTGTAGCATCCAGGGAAGTCGGCTGGGAATCAATTGTATCAGGGGGATGAATATATTCGCTATCAACTTTATTGGTGTTTCCCGTCATCTCTTGGCCTCTGTTGGGTTGTTATTGACCAGTTACTCATTGGTGAAATTGGGTGATTCGAAAGTTAAAATAGGCCAGAAAAAATATATATGCAAATAATTATTGTAGGGTTTACACGGGCAACATAGTTGTGGTACTCCTTGTACATCCGGTTGTCAAATTTAACGAAAAGCTTAAGTTTAACAGTAGGATATCCTGTTATGTTGTAGGCTGGAATTTGCAGCACGGCGGGGCTTTTTTGTATTGGTAGCGCCGTCGTCGCCTTTGCGGCGAATGGTGCGAGTTTTTCAGAAGAAAATCTTCAAGGAGAAGGCGGTGAAAAACCACGTATTGAGACCACTTTGGGTCGCGATCGCCATTGTCGTCACGGTTTTACTGGTGAGGAAGGTGATGGTTCCGGCCGATTTCGGCGTTCATGGGAGAAACTTTACCTATGGTTTCCATCGGCTGGGCGCCATTGCTGACTGGAAGGCTTTCCCGGTCAAGTATCGCGGCCGTGAGGTTTGTGCCGAATGTCATGAGGAGAAGACTGCGGAGAATGCGGCTGGCAAGCATCACGTTATTCAATGTGAGAATTGTCATGGTCCGGTTCTGAATCATCCTGAGGATCCAGAGACGTTGCCCATTGAGCGAACTCGGGCGCTCTGTCTCCGCTGTCATACATCACTGCCTTATCCCACCAGTAAACGTGGGAAATTACCGGCCATTGATCCCAATGAGCATAATCCGGATGATGTTTGCAGTGAATGCCATAATCCCCATAATCCAGATCTTTCAAACATGTAAGGAGTGGTGATGAGTTGTTCGCGAAGAAATTTCTTAAAGACAGCCCTTAGCGGGTCCATTGCTGCTTCGTTGCCGTTGAGCGCATTTAAGTTCCTCAGCCCTGCCCAGGTGCAGGCTGCTACAGCAACCAAGTCTGACACCCGTTGGGGTTTCCTGGTTGACACCACCAAGTGTGTCGGCTGTGGCTTTTGTGTTAAAGCCTGCAAATTGGAGAACGAGGTTCCTTATGATGCGCCGGTTACCCGCACTTGGGTTGAGCGCTATGTCGTGACCAAGGACGGCCAGACCCATATCGATTCTCCCAAGGGTGGCCGCGATGGTTTTGTAGCTCGGCATAAGGATGTAGATCCTAATGTGGAAATAACCAAGGCCTTTTTTGTGCCCAAGCTTTGTAACCAGTGCGAAAATCCCGCCTGTGTTCAGGTTTGTCCGGTGGGCGCGACCTTCCAGACCAATGATGGCGTGGTGTTGGTGGATCGTAGCTGGTGTATCGGTTGCGGCTACTGTGTCATGGCATGTCCTTACGGTGTGCGTTTTTTCCATCCGGAACTCAAGGTGGCAGAGAAATGCACCTTCTGTTATCACCGGATCAGTAAGGGGATGAAGACTGCTTGTGTGGATGCATGTTCCTTTGGTGCACGCTCCATCGGTAACCTCAAAGATCCTGAAGATCCGGTCACCAAGCGGATTATGACGGAGCGGGTTGCAGTTCTTAAGGATGAATACGGCACAAAGCCCCAGGTCTTTTATATCGGCCTGGATACGAACGTGAGGTGAGATGATGACCGAGCAATT
>JAQYVW010000139.1 GCA_030145325.1 Desulfurivibrionaceae bacterium | reverse complement strand
AAGCAACCGGTGGGGTCAAGCGGCTGTCGGTGGCGGTGATGGTTGATAGTACCTATGCCGAGGAAACAGATAAGGAAGGGAATGTTTCCAAAAAATATTCGCCGCGCAGTGCCCAAGAAATGCAATCACTGGAAAGAATAGTTAAAAATGCCATTGGTTATGATGAAGAGCGTGGTGATCAGGTGGAAGTTGTAAACATGTCGTTTGCTCTTTCCACGATTAAGGAGGCAGGTCCCGACCCCATGGATAAATGGCGTGATCTGGTGGAACGGTTGGCCATGCCATTTATTTATTTGTTGATTGCGGTTGCCTTTCTTCTTTTCGTGGTCCGCCCATTTTTCCGCTTACTTACCGTTAAGCAGGTGGAAGCGCAACGGGCCTCTGAGCTGGCTGAGCGTTCTTCCCGGCAACTGCTGACCGGTGATGAAGAGGAAGACCTTTCGCTAGTGCCGCGTCACTTATCTGATCAGGAAAAAATATTCAAGTTGGCCCAGAGTGACCCGGCGCGTGCTGCTGATTTGGTAAGGCGCTGGTTGCGGGAGGAATTATAGGCTATGGCAAAAAAGAAGGAAGGGGTTGGAGTTGGTTCATCCACTAATCTCAGCGGCCCGGAAAAGGCGGCAATCTTTATGTTGACCCTTGGCGAGGACTTTTCCGCGCAGGTGTTCAAGCGGCTTGAGGAAGAGGAGATCAAGACCGTTGGTCGGCAAATGGCCAAGATTGATCATGTTGACAAGGATGATGTGGCGGCTCTGCTGGCTGAGTTCAAGACCGATGCTGGTAGTGAGGATCTGTACCTTTCTGGTAATGATCTGTTGGAGCAGGCCCTTAAAAGAGCCCTTAACACTGATAAGGCGACATCGATCCTTGAAGAGATTCGTTCCGATTGGAAGCTGACCCTGTTTCAGAAGGCGCGGAAGCTTGAACCCAAGGTATTGACCAACTTTCTGCGTAACGAGCATCCTCAGACCATTGCCTTGGTGATGGCGGTTCTCGATCCGTCCCAGGCCGCTGCTGTTTTGGCCGAACTTAAGGAAGATGTCCAGGTTGAGGTGGTGATGCGGATGTCTGAACTTGACAAGGTCAGTCCCGAGATTTTGGTTGATGTCGACCGGGTTCTTCAGGATGAGTTGTTGTCGGTTGAAGGCATGGAGGGGCAACGATTGGGTGGGGTGGAAGCGGTGGCAGAGATCCTTAACAATTCTGATCGTGCCTTGGAGGCCATGGTCTTGGAGGGAGTTGAGGAACAGCGAGAAAATCTGGCCGACGAGATTCGTCGCCTGATGTTCGTTTTTGAGGATCTTAACAGCGTTGATGATCGCGGTATCATGTCGATCCTTAAGGAGGTCAGTACCGATGATCTCAAGTTGGCCTTACGAACCTCTTCCGAAGATTTGCAGGAAAAAGTATTCAAGAATATGTCGGCACGGGCGGTGGAGATGTTGCAGGAAGATATGGAGATCATGGGGCCGGTGCGGGTCAAAGATGTGGAGGGTGCCCAGCAGGCCATTCTTAAGATCGCCAAGCGTCTGGAGCAGGAAGGAAAGATTCAGCTGATGCAGGGCGGCGGAGATGATGAGTATGTCTGATCCCGGGGGAATTCCTCCCAAGAAAAGTATGGGGCGGGGGGGCACGAAAGATTCTCCTCCTTCACAGGAGGGATTTACGTCCTTGGTCTCTTTCTGGGACCAATCAGGGGTAAATCCGGGCAGTGAGAGTGAAGTTGATCCTCTGGAGGTGTTACGGGAAAAGGAGGCAGAGCTCAAGCGGCAGGGTGAAGAGCTTATTGCCAATGCTCGGGGGGAAGCGTCTCGGATTGAGGAGGAGGCATACCGGAAAGGTTTTGCGCAGGGTGAAGAAGCTGGGCGAGCCCAGGGGCGAAAAACCTTTGAGTTGGCGGCTCAGCGGTTAGAATCTGTCATGGCTGCCATTGCCGGGCAACTGACAGAGAAAAATAGTCGTTACGAAGAAGAGTTGTTGTTGTTGGTAACCACCATGGTTGATCGGTTGGTTCATCATGAGGTCTCTACCAATCCGCGAGTCATCCAAGCCTGCTTGGTGAGGGCCTTGGCTTTTGTGGTTGAAAAATCGCTGGTCAAAGTGCATCTCCATCCCGATGATTTCAGCCGGATCAAGGAGGCAAGCCTCGAAAATCCGACCCTGTTGGAGGGGAAAAAACGTATCGAATTGATGGAAGACGGTTCGGTGGGAGAGGGTGGATGTTTTTTGGAAACCGATTTCGGTGATGTTGATGCTTCCCTTGAGCACGGTCGGGAAAAGCTTTATGAGGCCGTTGACCAGGCCTTCCGTCTCTCTTTTGCCGATGATGCCAGTGCTGTAGCTGTTGAGGTTCCGGCTGATCCCCTTGTTGCCGATCAAGCTGGTAAGGCAGTGCCGCTGGATCCTGCGGTTACTGATCAGGGAGAAATCACAGAGACTCCGGTGGCGCAGGTTTCTTCTGCTGTTCCTGATGACAGTGAGTCTCCCGGTCTTGTGGTGAACCATGAAGTGGTCGCTGAGTAAGCGTTACCTAACGGTCTTGTATTTATGAATTTGTCCAGATCTATTCAGGTTGCTAAAGATGTGACCTTGGTTTCCACCCGGGGGAGGGTTAGCCAGGTCATTGGCCTGGTGGTAGAAAGCTTGGGGCCGGCAATCCCGGTGGGCAGTATGTGCGAGATAGATGTCTTTAAGGGAACCAGTCGTATTCCGGCGGAAGTGGTGGGGTTCCGGGAGGGGAGGGTTCTGTTGATGCCCCTTGGCGAGATGCGTGGGATTGAGCCGGGGAGTACTATCCGGCTGGTTGAAGGTCATGCCGGGGTGCCGGTTGGCAATGGTCTCCTCGGTCGGGTTCTCGATGGTTTGGGGAATCCCATGGATGGCAAAGGCCCATTGCCGGTTGAGGAGCACTATCCGCTCTATGCCGAGCCTTTAAATCCCATGTCGCGGGAGCGTATTTTGGAGCCGGTTGATGTGGGGGTTCGGGCCATCAATGGTTTGTTAACTCTGGGGAAGGGCCAGCGGATAGGGATTATGGCTGGTTCCGGGGTGGGTAAAAGTACCCTGATGGGGATGATTGCCAAGCATACCGCAGCCGATATCAGCGTTATTGCTCTGATTGGTGAGCGTGGTCGTGAGCTCAAGGATTTTATTGAACGAGACCTGGGGCCAGAAGGGTTAGCGCGTTCGGTGGTGGTGGTGGCAACTTCCGATCAGCCGCCTCTGGTGCGAATGCGGGGGGCGTATCTGGCCATGGCCATCGCCGAGTTTTTTCGTGATAAGCAACGGGATGTGATTCTGATGATGGATTCGGTGACCAGGTTTGCCATGGCCAGTCGCGAGGTGGGCCTTTCCATTGGTGAGCCACCAACCTCTCGTGGTTATACCCCGTCTGTTTTTGCGCAATTGCCTAAGTTGCTGGAGCGATCCGGCACCTGTGAGAATAAGGGCAGTATTACCGGCATCTATACGGTTTTGGTCGAGGGTGATGATATGAACGAGCCCATTGCCGATGCGGTTCGTTCCATTGTTGACGGCCATATTGTTCTCAGTCGAGACTTGGCCAGCCAGGGGCATTATCCCTCCATTGAAATTCTCGGTAGTGTTAGTCGTTGCATGCCCGATGTTGTCCAAGCCGAGCAGGTGGGCAAGGCCCGCCGTTTTCTGGAAACATTGGCCACTTATCGTCGTTCTGAAGATCTTATTAATATTGGCGCTTATGCCAAAGGTAGT
>JAQYVW010000054.1 GCA_030145325.1 Desulfurivibrionaceae bacterium | reverse complement strand
GATTTTTTAAGATTCGCATGAGATGAATTCTTTCATTTTAAATTTAAGTAGTGGGCAAATGGGGCCCACTACCAACAATTTCTTCAGCTTGCCTTCTTATTGACAAACTGGGTCAAAATTACGATCTGCTGGCCGTTCACCCGCCCCTCAATATGAGCAGGATTATCCGCCACCAGTGAAATACCACGGACAACGGTACCACGTTTAGCGGTAAAGCTCGCCCCTTTGACGTTTAAATCCTTGATCAAGGTTACAGTATCACCTGGCGCTAGTTCTGCCCCATTACTGTCCACATGTTTAACCGCATCACTTGCACTGTCCCCTGGTCCGCCAGCCTGAGCCCAAGCCATGGTGCTTTCATCAAGATAGAGCATCTCAAGGAGATCCTGCGGCCAACCTTCACTGCGCAACCTGGTAAGCATTCGCCAAGCCAACACCTGTACCGCCGGCACCTGACTCCACATACTCTCATTTAAGCAGCGCCAGTGATTAGGGTCAACATTATCGGGATTATCCAGCTGTTCACGGCAGATGGCACAGGCCAACACGCACTGATCGACACTATTCTCGGCCACAGGCGGAACTTCATACCCTGCCAGACCGTCGGTTACCCCACACAATTCACATTTCCCTTCACTACGGGCGTATAAAGCTTTTTCCATACTCATGGCTAATTTTTCCATTACAAAGATTATAGTCTGAATCTCTTCTTTTGCTGATCGGTTACCCCCTTCTTATACTATTTACCCCCGAAGATGAAAAGAGGCCAACAACCACGGAAGATATTAAGGTAACCACCGCCCAGCATTGAGAATAACAAAAAAGGGCGGAGCCTCATAATGAGACTCCGCCCTGAACAGTCTTAACATCACCCCGTCAACCATCTAACAGGATGCGTTGCATTGAGGACTACTTCACCCCAGGGCGTACTGGCAGGTCATGGACGTCTAGATGGCAATCAAGACATCTCGGCACTTGCTTATGGATTGCCGCGCCATGGGGATAATCATGACAGCGCTGGCATTTCGGAATCTGCCCATGCTTGACATGACATCTCGCACAACTCACCTGGCCATGCTTGGCTTCGGTGGTTGACCATTTGCCATAAACCTCTTCATGGCAAGCCTGACAAGTGTTAACGAGAGTCTTCTCACCGCTAAACTTGATCTCAAGGGGTTTATGAGGATTATGACAGGTCAAACAATCTTCATAGACCTGACCCTCGACATGAGGCTCATGGCAATCAAAACAAGTGGGTATCAAGCCATGCTTGGTATGACAAGCAGTACAACCCTGCTCGGTATGCTTGCTGGGGAACTGAGCCAGCATGCCACCAGGACCGGTATGACAATTGGCACACTGGGACTTGAGGTAGTCGTTAAAAGCAATAATGCGCGGGGTATGCGGATTGGAGTGACATTTCAGACAATCGGTGAACTTGTCGCCATGGGGTAATTTCAAATGGCAATCAGTACACACGGGCATCAAGTCAGCATAGTTTCCCTTGGTGGGGTTGTAGGCATGAAACTTAGTATGACAGTTTTGACAAGCAAACTGATGCTTAAGGCCATTTTTCTGCAAATTGTCAAAATGACGGGGATGACACTGCCCACATTGGGCAGGGGCCAAGGCCTGAGGAGTATTGGCGTACAACTCCGGGGTATGAGGAATCTCTACCATATCCGCGGCAAGGGCCGGTGCGGCCATCATGGCCACACAGAACAGCGCCACCAGCGTCCGCCGGACAAAGCTCATCTTGTTCATTAATATCTGTTGTGATTTCATCGCTATATATCCTAACTTACTTGCTATTTAATGATGTTATGGGCAATACCATGACAGGATCCACATTCTGGGAACTTATTGTGAATTCCTTGTGGATGCGGCATACCGTGACAATCCTGACATTTGGGAACCGTCTTATGGATCTTCTGATGACAGAACGCACACTCAAAGGTCTTGTGCTTAGCGTTGCTTGCCCGCAACAGGGTAAACGCTTCATCATGACAGGCGGCGCAATTCTCGGAAGCAACGTTATCCGGGTAGGCAACCTGCAACGGCTTATGGGGATTATGGCAGGTCAGACAATCACTCTGTTGCTGCCCATCACGATGCGGCTCATGACAATGCGCGCATTTAGGTATAAACCCATGCCGTTCACGATGGCAAGTGCTGCATTCTACGTTAGTGGTATGCTTGCTGGGATACTGCTCCAAAGAAGCTCGCTGCTCGGTATGGCAGGTCAAACAAGGAGCGGTAACGTTATCAGGCAGCGTGATATCCAGCGGGGTATGCGGATTACTGTGACAGCCGAGACAGTTGTCGAGACCGAAATGAGAACGGTCAGCAGCATGATGACACTTACTGCATTTAGGAATATTATCTGTAACCGAAGGCGGATGGCCGACGTGACAGTCAAGACAAGTGACTTTCTCCTTATGGGCCTGGCCGTTGGCAGCGATATCTCGCGGCGGCCCGTCATGACACTTGATACAGTCATCGGTGGACAACACCGACGATGCCAACGCCTGACCCGTAAGACAGGGCATGACCAAAACAGCGATCATCCCCAAAAGCCATGCATACTTCTTCAATACCTTCCCTTGCATTGTCATTCCTCCTCCTTATCTCTCAAAAAACTATTTAACCTGCAACTATTATTAGACCGGCCATAAAACTCCGGCACTCTTCGCCAAATGAACCTATACAAAATTACAGATTTTGGACAATATGTGGATAAGACCACGATTGCAATAGGCTACCTATTTATTTATTTATAAGCAACCCCTAGGTGATTTTTTTATTTTCCCAGATAACTACCTGACTACACGATACTTTAAAACTGAGGGGCCATTCAGAAAACACGAAAATAATATCAACACCACCTACTTTTTTTCACCTCTCCTTCACTCTCCCCTGGTGTCCATGATCTCCTCCAACTCAGCTCCGTCAACAATTTCCCGACTGATCAGAACCCCGGCCAACCGTTCAATTTTGTCCCAGTGCAGGGCAACCAATTCTTCGGCCTTGGCGGTGGCATCACTGATCCAGACCAGAACCCGCTTTTCCACCGTGCGCAGAAATAATTGCCGACTGACATTCTGACAGAGGGTGTCGGTCTGAACATTACCCACCTCATCATCCATACCCAGATTGGCAACCGCCATATAGGCTTGGTGGGTGGCCATCTCTAGATCATTGGCAGCGCCGGAATCAAGGCCACGAGCACCGGACTGTTTGATATTGGCCACCCTCCCGGCCAACAGAACACAGATGTTGTTAAACACCTCCTCCCTGGTCACATTGCCGACAAAATCCTCAGTGGAGTAAGAGGTAAAGCCTAAGGTCTGCAAACGTGGGGCGATGGTCACCTGCTCAATCTTAATTTCCGGCAAGAGGAGATAGGAAAGCACCGCATGACCAGCCTCATGATAGGCGGTCATCTTAAGATCCTCCTCAAGGTTGCGGATATGCTTCTTTTCAACCTTGCTGCCATATTTAATGATGTTGATCTGCTCAATGAGGATTTCTTCGGATATCACATCCAGCCCCTGCCGGATCGCGGACAGCGAGGCCTCTTTGCCAATCCGCCGCAGATCATAACAACTCATTCCCGACAGATAACGAACCACCTTTTCCACATCAATGCGGCCATCGTTGGGCTTTTCTAATATCTTGTCGATGAAAAAGCGCCGCGCTTCCCGATCAAGCTCTGGCGCTTCGATAAAGATATCAATGCGACCCGGCTCTAAGAGTGCATTCCCAACCTCGTCGCGGCTGTTAGCGGTGGCAATGGTGAAAACAAATTCATTGGGATCAGCGGAGACCCCGTCGATTTCCATCACCAACGGATCCTCCGGCACCGGCGTCAATACCCCCTCAACAACCCCCTTGACGTCAAGGCCGTCAAGAAAAACAATGCTGGGTGCATATTCACGCGCTTTTTGATAGACCAAACGCAGATAATTGGGATCGAACAATTCACCCCGAGCAACAAAGACAAAGGGCAGCCCCGCCTCCCGGGCAAAGGCCTTGCCCAGCATGGTCTTGCCAACCCCGGAAGGCCCGGACAACAAAACCCCCTTGGGCATCTCGATACCGAACCGCTTCACCTTCGCCGGGGCGCGGAGAATGGCGATAACTTCCCGCAAACTCTGTTTGACGCTGCTGTTGCCAGCGATATCGTCAAACCCCAGACCGGAATACTCAATCCGCGGCCCCTCTTCCCGCACAAATTCACCGGCAGGCGGCAACCTTCGCACCATGGCGCTGCGCACCGTAAAGGTAACTTGATCGCCGCGACGCATGCGACTCCAGGCAATCTCTACGGTTTCGTTTTTCTTGAACAGCCGCCGGAGGAGATCCCCGTTATCACGTAACAAACCGTCAAGGAAATCCCCTGCCTGCCGTGAAACAGTGAAATTAATCCTTGCCAATGGCTGATCATCATCACGGATGCTGCGGGTAATCTTATCAAGGATCAGATCGGGCAGCTTCTGCCGAATCCGGCGCATGGTTACGTTGGGCGCAAAAGAAAGGGTCAGCAAGGTTGCCAAAGATTCTAGTTTGGGATACCGCAACTCAATACTGCTTTTGGTAATAAAGTGTTCCGTAAAACGCCGCAAAGCATCAGAGCCAACCTGCACCATGGTCTCAAGGCTTAAGGGATTGAAAAGAACCAGATAGCTTCTCGTCATGGCGGCGAGCAGGGTTGGGGAGAATGCGGGCTGAATCAAATCATAAACCACCTTTTTTTCAGCAGCCAGTCCATCCATCAGCAAACTATGGGCCCGCGGCCTGTTTTCGGCAAAGGTACGCCTGAACTCAACATTCTTATAAAGCCCCCCGCCCAACGTCGAGGTAAAGATTACAACCAGGCCGCTACAATCAAGAACGTTTTCCACCACCGGCTTGCTGATCATATCAAGGAGAGCAAGTTGTAACTTATTGTCCGCTTTATCTATGTTGTCAAAGATGACTATGCCGTTAGGATTTGCCCGCACAAAACGAGGCAAATCACCTTCCTGAGCCGCCTCGCCGCCGATAACCCCGAAAAGCCGCCCACCTTCCTCCAAATCAGCATACTGCTCCATGTCGAATAATTTAATGCCATTCAGATCATCAATATTTTCCGTCAGCACCTCGGCCAGGTAACACTTGCCAACTCCACTGGGACCAAGAAAGGTAAAGATGGCCCGCGGCGGACCACCCACAGGCTTATAGGCCATCTGAATAAAGGCATCGACAACCTCATCAACCGCCGAGCCCTGATCGTAGACAATTTCCTTGAGCCGTACCCGCAACTCTTCTAAGGACTGCAACATCTTTCTCCTCCTTTTCCTCAAGGCCACAAAAACTCAAGATGCCCGCCCACTTCCCGAAGGCCAACCCCAAAACCCGCCAATTGTTTGAACAGAGGCCGCCCGAAAACAAAAAATTCCACCTCCGCAGGTAACCCCAGATCAACAATGGCATAATTTCGCAAAGCCAGGTCCCGACGAATCAAATCATCCAGGATAGCACGGCATTTTTCGTTTTCCGGTTGCTGCCGCCAGCCAGCTACCGCCGATGCCACCACTTCAGCCGGGCATTCCCGTTGCTGATGTGCAATCAGATCATTAACCGGGTCACCAGCATTAACCAAATCCCGACGGCTAATGATGTCCTGCCCCACCACCCCGAGCAAATCATCGGGATCCCAACACTTGAGCAATCGACACTCCAGAGGCCGGTGCGCATAGATCCCGCAGGAAGAATTATCCTTGTCGAAGAAAAGACAGGTCCACCCCCCCCCCCGACCGGTTATCTTTACCAGTTCATGCTCGGCAGCCTCCAGAACGCCGCTGGGGGAATAGGCCATCTCGCCCTCCCGAATGGTTACCAGATGGCGGAACCCAACCTTCCCCTGCCGCAACAGATCGGTATCCGGGTGATGCAAGGCCGGGCCACCATTTTGACAACAGGTACCGCATTGTCGGCATGTACTTTGTTCTTCACTCAAAACAGATCCTTTTTAGGCTATCTTGATAATTTTCCCGCTTGCCCATGACCGGGCTGAGATCAAAAAGATGCTCACCTATATCTAAAGATGCAGTACTTTTCATTTTTGCGCACGCCTCTTCCGTGAACAAATTTACTAACATTACCAGACCCTGGTTATAATCGGTGGCCCATTATACGCAAAAAAGGACGCTTGCCAAAGCAAAGCGTCCTTTTATTCAAAATGAAGCGTTATCAATACAAACAACCGTCAGGATTCAGCCCCCTTCTCTCGCAAAAAAGCCCCCAGACGCTTATCGGTGGTCTGGATATGCGTCAAGAACCACTGGTTCAACTCAGCCCTAACCTTGGCCGCCAGAACCAGCTTTCTGGTTCTGGTTACAAAATGATGAAACATAACCAGCATCAACTTAAACTCCTCATGTGCCGCCAAATGACGATCCATCTCTGGATAGGAAAACTTTTGCATCAACTCCTCTTCCTGACCGAAATGAGACGCCACATAGTCATCCAGGAAATCAAGGGTCTGCGCAACAACTTCCCTGCTCTGACGCTTTTCGATGGCCTCATGAAGCGCAATAAGGCGGTCAAACAACTCCCGGTGCTGCTCATCCTGCCAAGGAAGCCCGGTTTCAAAATCCCGTGACCAATCAACAAGAGTAACCGCCATAACCCCTCCATAAAAAAGTTTTGATCATCTTCGAACCATGATAGCAGGAAGTAACTGGCAAAACCAGCAGCTAAACCGAATTGGGATCAAGGAGCTTCACCAACGCCAAATCATGCACCAGGGACCAACCAAGATTATTCCGCGCCACAGTGGCACTGACCTGGGCCACTGTAAAATGAAGATGAGACGATATTTTCTTGCCCGTAGCAAAGTCAGAATCAGCAACGACGCCGAGGATCTCCCTGCCCGCCACCGATTCTCCCACCGCCAGGGAGACCCTCGGCAACAAATGGCCGTAAACTGAATAGAGATAGCGCCCCTCGCCATCAATCACCCCGTGACGAAGCCAAACGGTACTACCCAAAAAATCAGCATGAATGCAGGCCACTTCTCCAGCCCAAGCGGCTGGAACATCCGCTCCGGCGGCTAAATCCGCCTGCCCGCCAGCAAGGGTTTCGTACAAAGCAAAATCAACCCCTTCATGGGGAAAAGCACGCTGTTCTTTTGCCCCCCACCATTGCTCGATATCATGGAAAGCCATCCCGGCGACAAAAAGCCAGCGCCGAAACCCTTTTTCATGCAAGCCATTGACTTCGGCAAGCAACTCAGCAAAACCCATCCGCACCCTTTTTCATGGCCCTAATCCATAGGTAGAAGCAGTATCTCTGGCACATACCCAACAAACACCAATAAGCACCAAAAAAGCACCAAAAACAGCAACTTTAAGCAACTTGCTAAGTGAAAAACATATCCTTCACTTTTAATGGTTATAACTTAGTCAAAGACTATGTTAAAGTGTCAAAATACTTATTTCTACCCCATGCAAGTGATTAACCCGTCAAGCTTATACCCTAAACTAGGAATAAAGATGCTCAAACCCCAGCAGGCAATACATATTTTGGCGGCAGCCATAACCACCTTCAGCGTTTTAACGCTATCCCCCATCGCCCACGCCAAACAAAACAAACCAGACCATGAACTTACCGAGCTCAGCCTAGAAGAACTGGCCGACATCACCATCGTTACCGCTGCCAAGAAAGAACAACGCATCTCTCAAGCAGCTGCCGCAGCCACGGTTATCGACCGCGAACAGATACGTCGTTACGGCTATCGAACCCTTGGCGAAGCGCTGAGCCGAACCAGCGGCATGACCTACCAATCGGATCGCAACTACACCTATCTCGGTGTCCGTGGCTTCAGCCTGCCCGGCGATTACAACACCCGGATTCTCGTCCTCGTTGACGGTCATCGCTCCAACAATGCCCTTTATGATCAGGCCAACATGGATGAAGGTTTCCCCGTGGACATCGAAAGCATTGAAAGAATCGAGATCGTTAAAGGACCAGGCTCAGCCATGTGGGGCAGCAACGCCCTTTTTGCGGTGATCAACATCATCACCCGCAAAGGTTCCGACATCAACGGTGGTCGCCTCCTCATGGAAGTCGGCAACCGGCAGCATCGAAAAGGCTACCTGGAATACGGTAAAACCTTTGCCAACGGTCTCACCCTGGCGGGAGCCGCATCCGGACTTGCCGACGACGGAGAAGAAAGCATCTACTTCCCAGAGATCGATCAGCCCGCCTTCCATAACGGCATGGCGGAAAATGTCGACGCCGAAACCGCCCGCAAGGGGTATCTTAATCTATCGTACAAGGGGCTTGGCCTGCTTTTCGCCCACAGCTCCCGTGACAAAACCGTCCCCACCGCTGCTTGGGACGGAGCCTTCAACGACCCGGCAAACTACACCTCAGACAAATATACCATCCTCGAAGTCAACCTCGACAAGGATATTGATCCCAGCCATAACGGTCGTCTCTTTGCCCGCCTCTACCACGACTGGTTCAACTATTACGGCGACTACCCCTATTACTTCGGCGGCGCCTACATCACCAACAAGGATAACGGCAACAGCAAGCAGTGGGGCGGCGAGATCCGTTACACGGTAACCCCCAGCACCGATTTCACCCTCACCACCGGTCTCGAATATGTGGACATTTACGAAGCCATCCAACAAAACTATGATGCTGCCCCAAACTACTGGCTGAACCTTGACACCAGCAATGACAACAACGACTACAACACCAGAGCCGCCTATCTGCAAGGGGAATACGCGCTCTCCACCTCGCTGCGCGTGCTGGGTGGCGTCCGCTATGACCGCTACTCCACCTTTGGCGAGCAACTGAGCCCCCGCGCCGCCCTACTCTATTCTCCAAACCTGTCCACAACCTTTAAATTCTTGTACGGCGAAGCGTTCCGCGCCCCCAACGACTACGAGCGCAACTACGCCGACGGTTTTGCGATGACCGGCAACTCGGACCTCAAACCAGAAACGATCCGCACCTGGGAAATAGTCGGCGAAAAAAACTTCAATCGCCACACCCGCCTCACCACCAGCCTCTTTCGCTTTGAGCTCAACGACCTGATCGGCCAAGAGACCCTCGCCAACGGACTTCTCCAGTTCCAGAACAACAGCGGTAAGACCAGAAGCGACGGCGGCGAAATACAGATCCAGACCTCTCTGGACAACGGTTACAGAGCCTATGCCAGCCTCGCCTACAACCAGGCCAAAAACCTGGCGACAGATACCGACCTCGACAACTCAGCCTCCTTTCAGGCCGCCACCGGCATCTCAGTGCCGATATGGAATGGCCGCGCCTACCTGTCGCCAGAAATTCGCTACCTTGGGCAGCGCACCTCATCCGCCACCGGCAAGACCCTGGCTGTCGCCACCCCCATCAACCTGTCGCTCACTTCTGGTAAACTCCTCAATAATATTGATTTCTCTTTGAACATCTACAACCTTTTCGACCAAGAAAACAGGGCTTCAGGAGCTGGCGAGCATTACCACAGTGACCCAGCCACCAGCCAGGCAATCTACTTCGATATCCCGCAGAGCGGTAGAACCTTCCGGTCCCAACTGGCTTACCATTTTTAACCTGCATCCCGACAAAACGCCGGGTGGACAAAAACCTCTATGCAGAACCTTGTTAATAAACTTGTCCCTGCCACCTGCTTGACAGCGCTATTACTGTTAAGCTTGATGGGCCCCGCCACCGCGCCAACGGCCATGGCCACCGAGAGGGTTTCAGACGAATATCAGGTTCAAGCCGCCTACATCCTCAATTTCGTCCGTTTTACTACCTGGCCAACCTCATCCTTCAGGGATGAAGATCAGGATATTATCCTGGGCATTCAGGGCGAAGATTTCTTCGGCGCGACCCTTGACGCCATTGATGGAGAAGCCATCAAAAATCGGCGCCTGCAGATAATTCGCCTTGGCAAAACCGGCAACCCGCAAGGCTGCCACCTTTTATACATTTCCAACTCAGAGCAACGCTACCTGCAACAAATTCTCGCCGCCATCGAAGGGAAACCGACCCTGACGATCTCCGACATGGACAACTTCGCCGCCCAAGGCGGCATGATTCAGATCAAAAAGATAAACGACAAGATCAAATTATTCATCAACACCACCGCGCTTAACCGAGCAGGCCTAAAACTACGGGCAAACCTACTCAATATCGCCACTCTGGTGAATTAATAACCGCTACGGGCTGACAACAATGCAAATACCCCACTTCAAAGACATCCCCATTAGGCATAAATTAACCGCTCTGATGATGGCCACCGTAGCCATTGCCCTTTCCCTCGCCGTCACCGCCTTCACCACCTTTGCCATCCATGAAAAACGTCAAGAGGCCCTCACCGAACTATCGACCCTCGCCGACATCATCGGCAAAAACAGCGCTGCCGCCCTGGTTTTTAATGATCCTGCCAGCGCCAGGGAAACACTGGCCTCGTTGCGAGCTAACCCATTAATTTTGGCCGCCTGTATTCATAATCCTAACGGTATCGACTTCGCCAGGTACCAGGCCGACCCTGATCTCCAATTCAATATCCACCTTGACACCGAAGCCAAAACATCGCCGCAATCTCTCTCCACCTATGCCACCCCCACTACAGAGAAAAAAGAATGCTGCCTTGGTGAGACAAAAAAACTGCTGCGCTTCAACCAACCCATAACCTTGGACAAGGAAACCATCGGCACCATCCACCTGCTCTACGATCTGCACGCACTAACCAGCAAGCGAAACCACCTCCTGACCATTGCCGCCGTAATCAGTTTTCTCTCCTTCGGAATCGCCTTCTTGGCCTCAACCGGCCTCCAGAAACTTATTTCCACCCCCCTCATCGCCATCAAGGAAACCATTGACCGAATAACCACCGAACAAGACTATACGGCCAGAGCAAATAAAACCGGTGACGACGAACTTGGCGTTCTGGTGGACGGCTTAAACAGCATGCTGGAACAGATTAGTCTTCGCGATGAAGAACTTTCCCGATACAATTTAGACCTTGAAAAAATAGTCAAGGCTCGCACCACGGAACTTGCCAAATCAAACCGACAACTGGCCGACACCATCACCAGACTGAAAACAGCCAAGGAACTGGCGGAGAAAGCAAACCGAACGAAATCAGAGTTTCTTGCCAACATGAGCCACGAAATCAGAACCCCAATGAACGGGGTAATGGGGCTGGCGGAACTACTTGGCAGCACAAATCTTTCCACCCCGCAACGCCGTTACACCGACGGTATTCTCTCCTCTGCCCGATCACTGCTGGTGATCATCAACGACATCCTTGATTTTTCCAAAATTGAAGCGCGAAAGCTGTCTCTGGAAGAAATTCCCTTCAACCCCCGACAAATTGTCGAAGATGTCACCTCCCTGCTCGCGGAACAGGCCAACAGCAAAGGAATAGAACTCACCCAGACCATTTCGCCCGGACTGACCACCCACCTCAAGGGCGACCCAGATCGCTTGCGCCAGATCCTGATCAATCTCATTGGCAATGCTATTAAATTCACCGAAGAGGGAGAGGTTGCAGTCACCATTAGCCAGCACGAGACAACGGAGGAAACCACCTGCCTCCACTTTGCAATAAGAGACACCGGAGTGGGGATTCCTCCTGAAAAAATAGAGCATATTTTTGATTCATTCTCCCAAGCGGACAGCTCAACAACCCGCAAATACGGTGGCACCGGCCTGGGCTTATGTATCTCAAAAGAACTGGTCAAGATGATGGGCGGCAAAATCGGTCTAGAAAGTGTCAAAGGGGACGGCAGCACCTTCTGGTTTACCGCCCTTCTCCACAACATACCTCAGGAGGATTCATGGCAAGAACTCCCCACCGACCGCCTCCAGGGAATACGGATCCTGATTATTGAAGAAAACACCCCCATGAAAAATTCCCTGCTTAAGGAAGCTCATAACTGGGGCATGCTTGCCGACAGCGCCAGCAATGGCGAGCAGGCTATGAGCATGGCTCGCGACGCAGCCGTTCAGGACAAACCCTACCAGCTGGCCATACTGCCCATGCAATTACGTCCCACCGACGGCTGTTACCTTGCCCACCGACTCAAGAACGATCCTACCACCGCCAGCATCCACCTAATCATGCTCAATTCTTCTTGGAACGAGGAGGATCTTACCAAGGCCCAGAAGGCTGGAGCAGAGCACTTCCTCCATAAGCCGGTTAGTCAAACTGAGTTACACCAACAACTGCACCGCGCTATTGTTGACACAAAACCTGCACTGGCAATGACCCCAGAACCAACAACCACCAAAACAACCGCTAAAATTCTCGTTGCTGAAGATAATTACATCAACCAACAGGTGACGATCAGCCTCCTCGAAGGACTGGGCTACAAATTCAAGCTAACCACCAATGGCGAGGAAACAGTGGCGGCCACCACCTGCGCCAACGACAACTACGACCTGATCCTGATGGATTGCCTGATGCCAATAATGGACGGTTACAAGGCCACTCGCGCCATCCGCAATAATGAACAAAAGAGAGCCGATGGGCACCGGATACCAATTATCGCCCTCACCGCTAATGCCATGGAAGGTGCCCGCGACATCTGCATGGCCGCAGGCATGGACGATTATCTAAGCAAACCTTTTACCTCCGAACAATTACAAAAAACCGTGCAGAAATGGCTAAACCCTGAAAGTCTTCAACAATAACGATCGATCGAGATAACTGGCTTGATGAGAATCAAAACAATTTTTCAAGATTCCCCAGAAGCCGTTTCCCTTGCCAACAGGGCGCGAGTAAAACAAAAAGCGCAACATCTCCGGGGGAAAACCATTTATGACCAGGCACCAGATTGCGCCCCCCTTCGGACAAAAGTGCATTTGCCGAGATAGCCAGAACCCAAAGTACTGGCACAACTACACCCTCTAAACGTTTTCATTTCATTCTCAATTTTTACCGAGATTCACCCTGAGACCCGCAAACTCACTCCCCCGAACCACCCATCCAGCGCTTCTTCTTGACTAAAATCCAGCAGTCTGCTTACTCTATATACATTCTGAAACAACCGGCATCAGCAAAACACCTACCCACCACAGGAGCCGTATGCCCACGGAACATCTTACCCCACCCTCCTCCGCACAGAGTCCCAACGACCTGGTCAAAACAACCCTTCTTCCCGGCCCCCGCCGACTGGATGACGAACAGGCTGCGATACAGAGCAACACCACCTCCCCAGCCGACACCATCCTGCAAATTATTATGGAAAGTATCCGGGAAGAATTTATTGCCCTCCGCATCGACAACAATCGCGAACTTGAAGCTGGCAATGACGACTTACTCCATGAAACAAGCGCCATTGCCGGAGCGGTTTTCGCCCGAGGTCGGCGCGGCGAGGAAGATGCAAAAGGAAGGTATGAGTTTAAAGTCTTGGCTGACAACTGCGAACAACAACGAAAAGTCACCATTGACATCTCCCTTACCGACATCCAGGTGCAAATAACCGGCGTTGCCGCCATCGACGGCAAGGACGGCACCTTGAAAGAGATCGGCAAATATGTCCAACACACCCGACCACAAGAGGTAAAGGGAAAAGCCAACGTTGACCACTACCTCACCGGTAAATTTGCTCCTGCCCGCGAAGGCGAACCCCTGGTCCTGATCGATAACACCGCAGTGCGAGGCGCAATGGGTATCGATTGCCTTGGCCGCCCCATCAAGCCACGCCCCGGAACCCCCTGCCAGATTCAAACCGGCAAAGGAATCCGTAAAAAGATTCTGGTGCCAGGTAAATTCCAACTGGTGGCTAGGCGAACCGGCTTGGCGGCCCCGGTATACAACAAAAGAGGCATTCTTTACTCCCTTGATGTCCGAGAATCGCTGCAGGTAAGTGAGGTAGGACTACGTGAAGGAGGCCATATCGCCCTCAAGGGGAGCAACGGTCGCACCTCTAAGCTTGAGATTGAGGAAACAACGGTAGATTCGGTGGGACGCGCCTTCGCGGTTAGGACCAACGGCACGGTGAACGTCAAGGAAACCATCTACGGCGAGGTGCTGGCCAACGACATCCACACCCAGATGATCAACGCCGAAAACAAACTCATCGCGGCCAGGGACTCGATCATAGTTGACAACGCAGTACAAACCAGCGTCCTGCGGGCCTCAGAGATCACCATCGGCAAGAATGGCAATCAAGGCTCGATGATCAACTCCACCTGCCGGGCTCGTCACAATTTCACCGCCAGTGGTATCCGTTTCCTGGGCCAATGCACAGTTGTGCTCGGTAATGATCTGGTTCGCGAAGCTGGGGAAATTATCTGCGGCGCAGATATTTTTGCCCAGCGCCAAAGGATTATCAACGAACAACAGTCACTGCAACAACAGGTGGAAGATCTGGCCGAGGAGATGCGCCAGGGACTTTTACGACAGGTAAAACAACAAAACAATCGCGTCGGTACGGATCATCGCACCCTTTTAAAAAAAATCGCCACCGGAGTAAAGGCTTACAACCATTGCCAAGAGGAGGAAGAAGAACAACTGACCATCAAGCTCAATAACGCTCTCACCGACCTTGGGACACGTAACACTTTGGCATTTCTGAACCTTTTTTCCACCAAGAAACAGCTGCGGAAAAAACTAAAAATAGCAACTTCGCAGCTAGCGGCAATCTCTCCCCCCTTAGCAATACGCCTACAATCCGTTAACCTCAATGACGGTGCGCAACTGACCATCCGCTGCTGGCAAGATGTGGTCATAATCAGCCGCGTCGACAAAGAGATCATCATCAGTCGAGAGCTACCGCCAGAAGAGATGTTGCGCCGCAAAATCGACAAGTTTTCCCTAGACGTCTCCTACGATTACCAGACCGCCAAGCTCATCTGCGCCGACCTGACCTGATCTCCAGGCCGACAACAACGAGCAAATCTTCTACAGCGACGGCAAATCAGCAGGACGGTTAACGTTGAGAAAAGTGGTAAGATCGCTAAGCACGGCAAGAAGTTCATCTTCCTCCACCCTGCGAACCCTAAGCACCTTAAAAACAAGTCCCACCTTACGTTCGTCACGATTCAGGCTGGCCTCGATGGTTGGTAGGCAACGCCGATGGTAGACCCCGTACAACGGCTCCGGCCGGCCTCCTGGACAAGGCACCACCACATCCCAATCACCAGCACTGGCTAGCTCAACCAGCAAACGGATAAGCCGGATGCTTAAAAAAGGCATGTCGCAACCGGTGATGAAAGCGTAAGGAGTATTGATGACCGCAAGGGCGGAATGAATACCAGCCAGTGGGCCCGCTCCCTGATAATGATCTCCCTCCGTCGGCCAATCAAGAAAACCATAGGCCTCCGGCGCGTTGGTAACCAGTAAACGAGAGGCAAAAAGAGCCTCTAAAGTCTCCACCGCATGGCTGATCAATGGCCGCCCGTCGTGGACAGCGAGAGCCTTGTTGCTGCCGAAGCGGCTACTGGCCCCCCCCGCCAAAACAACTCCGGTTACGTCAGCAATCATCAGCGTCGTCATTATGAATGGTGAGGGTGATTTCCTTGGGGTTATCGCACCCCTTGAGAGAAGAGGTCATGCCGATTATCGTCCGCCGGAGAAAACCCTCCACGAAGGTATTGAGGGGGATGGCAGCACCGTTGACAACCAAGGAGATTTCAGAGCAGGAGCTGGGAGCAATAAAGGTATCAATGAGAAAGGTGGCCAGCCCCTGGTAATCGTCCAAATCAAAACAGGGAAAATCGTCGGTGGTTGGCACATCGCTCACCATGGCGACCCAGCTTCCGTCCCGGTTAGGCAGAGGATCTGAGTGAAGAGCAGAACGATACACCTCTATTTTGGGAAAATCCAGGCGCTTATACCCTTCGGCAATGACCAAATCCACATCGCCAAAATAACGAGCGGCAAGTAGTTCGACATCGGAATCGGTGTCGGTATCGGTGATCACACCCAGGCCGGTTGGTGAAGAAAGCGCCACCACCCGCGCCCCCGCTTGTTTATGGCGGAAAGTATCCTTGCCGGGCTTGTCCATCTCGAACTGATGAACATGGTGTTTAATGGTTCCCACCTGATAGCCACGCCGATTCAATTCAGGAATCAGCTTTTCAAGCAAAGTGGTTTTGCCGCTGTCAGGCTTACCGACAAGAGAGACCACTGGAGGCATTTATCTATCCGTATTTGCGTATTTTGTTAAACAACGATCACCCAGGAGGCCAATCCATGGCACGACCGCCAAGGACATGCAAATGAAAATGGAACACGGTCTGCCCCGCTTCCTCACCTTCATTAACCACGAACCGAAAACTCTCCACCCCATTCTCACGAGCAAGACGAGCCCCGGCAGCCATTATTCGACCGATCAGAGGTTCATCTTCAACCGCAATGGCATTAGGCCCAGCAAGATGCTTCTTGGGAATAACGAGAAAATGCTGTGGCGCTTGCGGCGCAATATCGCGAAAAGCGACAAGATCATCATCCTCGTACAGTTTATCCACGGGGATTTCCCCTCTGGCGATTTTACAGAAAAGACAATCTTCGGCCATGAAAGTTCCCTTGCTAAAGTTAATGGAATTACCACTGTAAAGAAGGCAAGATAATGGCGCGAGACAGGGATGTCAAACCTGATTTGACTATAAGCGGTGAACCATAGCAACTATTAGGGAAGAAGATGGCAAGAAAAAGCTCGCCTTGCCCCGCCGATTTAGGTAGGCTGGCTTTCCCCTAGGTGCCCAAGCGGCCGCAATTGAAACGACTGAACAACGGAGAATCGCCATGCGACAGATTGTGATTGATGATCTGACCCCAGAAGAATGCGCCAACCTTGACAACTACCTGAAACGAAAAACAAAAAAGGCCGGTCTGGACGGAATCTTCTGGTTACAACTGCCCGACGACCTGCTTGGCGAAGCGCAACAAGGCCACCAGAAATGTGGACCTTTTTACTTTGCTCTGGAACTGACCAAAAACGAGGGTCGGGAAAGTCTCTCCTGCGAACTTTTGGTACGAAGTGAATCCAACCTGCACTGTACCTGCATCAGCTACGCCACCAGCATGCAGAGAGATTTCCTGCTCCGCTTTCTCGATCAAATGATTACCGAGGAACAAATCAGAGCCTGAGAGCCACCCCTTGGGGACAAATCGACCAAAAAAAGCCCCTTTCCGCTATGGAAAGGGGCTTTTTTAACTAATCAACGTATCGGCCAGCGATTACCACCAGCAAATGGTCTGATCGGCTCCCAGAACCTTGTCAACCAAGGCGTCATAATCCGGTGCGTCGACATTAAGATCAAAAGCATCGGCCTCACGACCTTCAGAAACAATCTCCACCAACTTCTTAACATCAGCGGTGGGTGCGGTACGATATACGTTCAAGATTTTCATAATGAAATCCCCTTATGGCTTTATTATTCCGGCATCATGCCATAAGGCACGATAACATCCATGTCACGAAGTTTCTGGCCGAGCTCCTCAATGGTCAACGGCTCAAACCCTTCTTTTTCGCAGTTGGCAGGAACATTGGAATAAACCTCGCCTTCCATATCGCGAATCCAATCAATATTTTCCTTGTTGTAATCATCCAGAGCTGGCAGCTCATTATTCAAAGCCACTGCATATGAGTACATATTCTCAACGGCCAAACCCAGGCAAGAACGAAAACCGTCAAGGGTATAATCTGGATGAACGAGCATAAAGCATACTTTATTAGACATAAACTCCCCCTCCCTACAAGGTCATGTAGCAGTCGTAATCTTCGATAATGGCACCATGCTGAGCCTGGGTAGCCATCTCTTTATCAGTGAGCCCCTCAGGAATGTCGGCAGGATCAAAACCAACTTTTTTATAACTGTCAGCGCAGATAGAAACATCATCGGCAATGTTGCACAGTTCTGGAAACTCAGGGGTCTTAGTAAGCTCAGTGCCCTTCCAGCTGAAAAAAACCTTAACTTTACAGCCCTTGGCTTTGGCAGCCTTGGTAACACCCATGACATGCCGCATATTCCGGGGCGATGTAACGAAAATACCTAAACTTTTCGCCATGCTAATCTCCTCATTAGACAAAAATAAAAAGGCGGCCGCAAACGAGTTACGGCCGAATTAATCTGATTATTGATAATGATCAGATTTACTTTTTCTGGATGTAGAAACGGAAGAAGCCAGAATCCTCTTTCTCACCAAGGTAATCGTGGCCGGAACGCTCGCACCAACCGGGCAGATCATTCCGTGAGCCGGGATCAGTACCGAGGATTTCAAGGATTTCGCCGGCACCGAGCTTATCAATCTCTTTTTTAGTGCGCAGAAGCGGCATGGGGCAGCTCAGTCCTTTGGCATCCAAGGTTCTCGTAGGGGTAACTCCATCCGGTGCAGTTTTAGTGTCACTCATCGGTATTCCTCCTTCCTGGTTAATTAATGGAAAACATTAAAAAAACAATCGCCATAATTGGCGAAATAACTACTTTCTCAGTTGCCATCAGCCACATTGACCACAGCATTAGTATAGTATTAGTATCTGATTTTCTCTACCAAGATTGCTTCCGACTGTCAAGGCTTTATATAGCCAAGACAAAGACTAGTGTCTCTTTGCTATTTCACTGTTTTCTTTAGTAAAGTACTGCACCCAAGCTATGATTGATTTCTCTCATTTTTGGCCTTATTTACCTCCAAACATCCTTGACAAAACCAAACGGCATTAGTAAATGTCAATGAATCTTGTTTAAGTGAGGTTGAGTACCCTGACCCCGTTCGCAAGCGGGGAGAGGATCTTACGATATTCGGCACCGTAAATTTCTTGGGAGGGAGAGTGAATGAGCGAGGGAAGCGATTTCGGCAACGCAGTAAGTGGACTGTACAAAAAATTGTGCAAAGACGAGTGGAGTACCATCACCTCCGGCATCATTGTCGCTTTTTTGAGCGTTTTGATGCTGGCCTGGATGCGACCATGGGGAGCGGTTGGGGCCATTCGAAACTGGGGTGAATGGCTCATTTACGGTTGCGGATTCTGGGACACGTTGGATCTTTGGGATGCCGATATGCCTAGAAATGCTCTGATCGCCTCCGGCTCCGTTATCGGCATCGGTTTTGTTGGCGGCTCTTTTCTCTCCGCCAACCTGGGTGACAACTTCGACATCCGGATCCCACCTGTTCTTGAAATGTGCAAGGGGGTTATCGCCGGACTCTTCATGGGTGTCGGTGCAGCATTTGCTGGCGGCTGTAACGTCGGCGGCTTTTACAACTCCATCGGCAACCTGTCCGCCAGCGGCTTTGCCATGTGGCTGGGCTTGGTCATCGGCGTTATTGCCGGCCTCAAATACATCTACTGGGAGATGGAACATATCACCTGGGGTTCCGGTGGTGCCAAAACCATTGAGTTCCCTGTCCCGCTGCGGCGCATCCTGGCCATCCTGGCCATTATTGGCTTTGTCTGGGGCGCGTACAAATATGCCGACATGGATGCGTATGATGGCATGCTGAGCGGCATCC
The DNA here is from genome assembly GCA_030145325.1 of Desulfurivibrionaceae bacterium. Lineage (GTDB taxonomy): Bacteria > Desulfobacterota > Desulfobulbia > Desulfobulbales > UBA5123 > UBA5123. The sequence continues at coordinate 800 of JAQYVW010000054.1, read as the reverse complement.
TGCTTATCGCCGGCGGCCTGGGTTACACCATGCAGCGCGGTCGCTGGTGTATGGTACAGGGCTTCCGTGAGCCCCACATGACTGGTAATGCGAACATGGCCAAAGGCGTTATTGTCAGTATCCTGCTGGTTGCCGTGGGCATTGCTGTACTCAAGTACACCGAACTGCGTCCGGTAGCCCATTATATCCGTGGCACCTTCGGCTTGGGCGGCGTGGTTGGCGGCGCACTCTTCGGCCTGGGCGCCATGCTTGCAGGCGGCTGTGGTACCGGTACCCTGTGGCGGGTTGGTGAAGGACAGGTAAAACTCTGGCTCGTCGTTCCTTTCTTCGGTGTTTCCAACGCTATTATGGGTGCTCTTATTAAAGAATGGGAATGGGAAGCAACTGCGGATGCCCCCAGCGCCTTCCTTGGCAAATGGATTTACATGCCTGAGACCTTCCTCGGTTACGGCGGCACCCTGGCCCTGATCGCAGTAGCCATGGGCGCTTGGTATCTGGTCGTAACCTGGAATGAAAAGAGCGGCAAGCTGATTGTGGATATGTAAATATCCTCACCCCGGTTCTTCTTGCAAAAAAGAACTGTGACTTTTAACACCTAGCGCACTTTTCGCCCTTCAGGACGGAAAGTGCGCTTTTTTGTATTTCTTCAACCTAGATAGTGTCTGTCCATAAATGAGGATTTTTGTCGTAGATCAAGGACTGCTCAAAAAATAAGCACAGGCATATATTTGATATTCCGAGCATTATTTTTTGAGCATGACGCAGAGATACGGCAAAAAGACCGTTTATGGACGGGCACT
>JAQYVW010000053.1 GCA_030145325.1 Desulfurivibrionaceae bacterium | reverse complement strand
ATGAATGATGCAATCAGAAACAGAATGAAGGATCAATTTATATGAAAGGGCTTGATACAAATATCTTGGTTCGCTTCTTGACTGGCGATGACGAGATCCAAGCCAAAAAAGTTTACAATATATTCAAAGAGGCTGAGTCTTCAAAAAATGATTTTTTTGTCCCCCTTCTCGTTGTACTTGAGTTGATTTGGGTCTTGGAATCAGCCTATAATATCACACGATTAGAAATTTTAGATTCACTCAGTGAGCTGCTGTTAATGCCAATTTTAAAATTTGAGCAGCAGTCTGCGTTGCAACAATTCATATCTTCCGCACGGGGCAATAGATATGACCTCTCCGATCTATTAATTGCTCATTCTTCCAAATTACAGGGTTGTGAAAGCGTACTTACTTTTGACAAAAAAGCATCTAAGTTCAACCTGTTTGAATTAGCAAAATAAACTTAAATTACTTACGACATTCTCTAGACACCACGATACCCCCCCTGTATCAGGATAGATGTCGACTAGTTACAAGGAGTAACACCCCATTACCACTCACTACCTTGCATGAATCAAGGCGCTTCACTTACGTCTCGAAGTACTTCAAAAAACGCCATTGGCTCCAAGTCATTGGCGGTGGCTATCTCCTTAATGCTCTGCCCCGAGTCAAGCGCTATCCCCTTCGCTGTCAACAAGTCTCTTGTTTTGATGAGGTCCAACCCGAAACCGGAACATACCTCCGCAAGGGTTTGCCGACCAAAACCCGGCGACGGAGAATCAGGAAAAGGGCGCGAAACAACTGATCCCTTTATCAGAGTGACAGGCTTCATTATCCCATAGAGCCGGTTAGGGGTAAGATCATTTTGCTGAGAAATTTCCTTCATAGTTTGTGTTTCATTGGCAACCACGACTCCAGCCTGCCGTAACAACTTAATACTTTGGGCCAAATCAAGATCAACATTCTTGACAAACATCTTCAAAGATGAAAGCTCCGCATGACCATAAGGCGGCTCACCATATTTACGTCCTGCCGAATCCTTGATTGCGCTGCCCATGGCAAGAATAGAACTCATGGGCGGAATTTGAAAATAGGTTCCAAACCCAACAATAACAGTGAGTAGCAAGGCAATATTAAAATTTACAGTAACTACCCTTACCTGCTTAGATTTATCTTTCAGATAAGCGAGCATCGGTTGCCAGTTATAATAAAGATGCATAAACCCGGCAAACAGCAGCAAAATCCCCAGATTAAGATGCAAATCTCCCCACTGCGTCTTACTTAACCCCCACAGCCGCCAGTCCGACCAATAAGCGACCCGACCATGGGGGACAACATACAGCACCACACTGGTAAGTATGCACAACACAAACGAGATCAACATGGTCAACGAAGTAATTTTACGTACATTCACTATGTTTCCACCTCCTAAAGTTACTGTCACCACCTGGAATTCACCACAAACCAACATCATTTAAACGCCCCCCAGCCCCTATAAAAGCTTAACCAGTATCAATCTTATAGAGACGACTCACCGTAAACATTATTACACATAGTATTAAACGATACGCTTATGTTTTAACTTTTACAATTTTTTTCGAATCTGTATCTGTTCTTATGGGATTATGATGCAGCTAAGGCCAATGCTCTCGAATACTATTTTGCAACTTCAGGGCCTTGGTGGCATGGTCAAGTTCATTGGTGAGCGGCAGATCAACGCCGAGGAAATGATTGGTTTTCACCGCCGACATTTTGAAGATGACGGCAAGCTGTGGTTGCACCGTCTCTGGTTCGTGGCCCACGGCAATGCCGCAGTCGAGGTAGTCGATACATAACCATAAAAAATCGAACCTTTTTTTTTATCACGACCTTCTGCTATACTTTTGCCATGAACAATAAAAACAGCACAACAAAAACGCCCTTAAAACTCACCGAGATCGCACGGGAACTACGCCGGATTGCCGACGAACTTGAAGAGAAGAAGTTTGCCACCGGCGCAGGCCGAATCGATATTGAGGATCCCACCTTCCTTAAAACTCGCCGCGAACTGAAGGGAGACACCGCCTATTTTTCTCTCTCAATTCGCATGGCCCTTGCCGGTACCACCGCAAGGGCACAAAAACCAGCAAAGTCTATAAAAACGGACAAGGCACGAAAAGAGAGAAGCTCCGGGAGTGGCGAGGCTAAAAAAGTAAAAAAAGAGATTAACCGTCTCTGGAAAGGTCTGCGCCAGCAGATAAAGGCCAGGACCCTGCCAAATCCGACCGACGGCAAAAGCCTGCTGAAACTATGGGAAAACTACACCCTCTTCGCCGAAGCGACATGGAGCGATGAGTGGCGGGACTGCAAAGGGAAAGTAGAACAATGCCTGCGTGCCGCCGCCAATGAGGAATGGCCGGAAGCGGAAACCGCAGCGACAGAAGTTATGCGGTTGACCAAGGAATGTCATCGGCAGCACAAATAAACAACCATTACTGCAACCGGTCACCAAACAACGCGGTACCCACCCGCACCAAGGTCGCCCCCTCCTCCACCGCCACCTCGAAGTCACCCGACATCCCCATGGAAACCTCCAAAGGTCTACCCTGCGCCAACAAACCCTGCTGGGCAAAGCCATCTGCCATTTGTCGCAGTTCCCGGAAATAAGGCCGCGCTGCCTCGGCATCCTCAAAAAAAGGCGGCATGGCCATCAGGCCGCACACCTCAAGGTTTGGCAATTGGTTTATCTGCCGCAACAATTCCTCGGCATCCTCGGGCAAAACCCCTGATTTCTGAACCTCGTGGCCAATGTTAACCTGCAACAGTACCGGCAACCTCTTCCCCTTCTTGGCAAGATGGCCATCAAGGGCAACAGCAAGTTTCAGGCGGTCAACGGTTTCAATGACATTAAATAATCCGGTGGCAAGTTTCGCCTTGTTAGATTGCAGATGGCCAATAAAATGCCAGTCCAGACCCGGCCCCAAGGCCTTGATCTTCAACTCTGCTTCCTGGAGGTAATTCTCTCCGAAAATTGTCTGGCCGGCATCCACCGCTTCCTGAAGTCGCTCCAACGGCACCCGTTTACTCACCGCCACCAAGCGAACCCTGTTCGGATCTCGCCCAGCCCGGCGTGCAGCAGCATCAATCCTACCCCGAATGTCTTTTAAGTTTTCAGCAATGGTCATGATTAACCTTCTTTTAAGCCGAAAAGTCTTTCGGCATTGGCCGTGGTTTGTCGAGACAGCTCCTCAAGGGTTACCCCTTTAAGCTCTGCCACCTTTTGCGCGGTATAGAGAACATAGACCGGCTCGTTGCGTCGGCCCCGATAGGGTTCCGGGGCCAGAAAAGGGCCATCGGTCTCAACCAGCAACCGATCAAGGGGCACCGCCGCCACCGCTTCCTGCATCATGGCCGCATTATTAAATGTAACCACCCCGGGAATAGAAACATAAAACCCCATTTCCACTACTCGGCGCGCCAGGTCCGCATCGCCGGAAAAGCAATGCATAACCCCGCTGGCTGGAAAGGGAGCCTCCTCTGCCAAAACCGTCATTATCTCGACATGAGTTTCCCGGTCATGGACAATAAGGGGCAGGTTAAGTTCTTTGGCGGTGACAACCTGACGTCGAAAATGCTCCATCTGTAGGGGGAGAGGGGCATAATTTCTCACCGCGTCCATCCCCACCTCGCCGTAGGCCACCACCTGAGGATTTTTTGCCAACTCCCGCAATTCCTGGTAGGCATCAGCATTGGTTTCAGCAACATGATGCGGATGCACACCCACCGCCGCAAATACGCCATCATGGGCTGCGGCCAACGCCACTGCGGCCCGTGAACTAGCAAGATCAATACCGATGGTGATCATCCGGCGAACTCCGGCTTTGCAGGCTCGATCAAGAACTTCTTCCAAATCATCTTGATAACGAGACATATCCAGATGACAGTGGGTATCAATAACTTCAATGCCTACCGGTAAAACCGGCAGCGGAATTTCTTTTTTCTTTTTAGCCAATATCCTTTCCTCCTGTCGCCCCTTCTAACAAATAATCCCGGAAGGTGCAACGAGACGACCTCAAGCACGTAAATGATTTGACAAATTCCAACCCCACCGACTATCTTTGAGCAGATTAGTAAACGGTTTCCACTATATTGAATTCATCCCATTACCCATGGGACAATCCGACTAACGCGACAAGACACTTACAGAAAATAAAACAATGTCATCACCAATCCTTGAAGCTATCTTTAAAAGACGCTCCATCCGTGAATATACAGATAAGGATGTCACCACCGAACATCTCCATAAAATCATTGAGGCTGGGATCTGGGCACCCTCCGGCCTCAACAACCAACCGTGGCGATTTGTGACTATCAAGGATCAAAAGACCCGCAACCAGCTCGCCGCCCAGACCAAATACGGGCATATCATCAATGCCGCACCTGCGCTGATCGCGGTCTACCTTGACCAGACCGCAATGTATAATAACACCAAAGATCATCAGGCCGCAGGGGCTTGCATCGAAAACATGCTTCTCGCCAGCGAAGCTCTCGGTTTAGGTGCAGTCTGGCTCGGACAGATATTGCAGAAGAAGGAAGAGGTCAACACTCTTCTCGACCTGAACAATGATCTTGATCTAATGGCGATCGTGGCCATCGGCCACCCGGCCCATCACGATCAACAGTCACAACGTAAACCCCTGAGGGATTTCATCCTCAAGGAGTTATGAGCAATTTCCACCCTACAAAACAAAATAATATCTTAATTAATCTGCGAACCAATTAGCGGCCCTCACCAAGGTATACGGGTCGCCACCAGGAGGAACGAAAATGAGATTCCACAAACTTGCCATCGTCTTTGCTGCCATCACCCTCACATTCATGCTGAGCGGCTGTGCCGGAGTGGATTTTGGTGGCCCCTCGGCCAATGTAACCCCCACTCCAGCAGTATCCGCCCCCCCCGAGGAACCGGCAATCACAGAAAACCAGCCATATTACCCCACCGACTTTAATGATCTCCTCATCCCAGGTGAACTTACCTGGAACCGTGAAAAGAGTATGTCCATCAGAACCGCCTCCTTTGCCGGTGGCATTCTCCAATTCACGGGCCGGGTGGAAATCAATTCCCTTACCGATTTCTTCATTACCAGCATGACAAAAGATGGCTGGAAGATGACCGGCTCGGTTAAACAGAAAAATAACCTGCTGGTCTTTACCAAGAAAAACAAGGCGACCATGATCACTATCTCTGAGGGAGACTTCAGCCTCAACAAAACCGAAGTCTATGTCTATATCACCGAAGATATTGCCTCTGAGAATAGTGAGGCCACCCCCTCCGAGGAAAGCTTTAACTAGGGATCTCCTCTGCCCCCGGTGCAGAAACTTCGTTGGCAATGTCAATGCCAAACGTTTTCCACACCGGGCAAGGAGCAATAGGTAACCATTACCTAGAGCAGAAAGTAAGTAATGGTTTCCACCTTGCCGGCAAAAATTTCTCACAGCCAAGCAACTCTCCTGCATGACGGTGAGAATTACTCACCAGAACCTAGATATACTCCCACAAGGAGCCACAACGCTAAGACTCCCTTTGGGGTCGCCAAGGCAGGCAAATTTAGAAATTAATACCCAACCCTTTACGGTTACAACGGTTAGCAACAGTTTAAAAAATTAGCTGAACATAGCAATGCCCCATCAATTAACAGGGAGAACGCCATGTCTTCACCACTCGCCGACAAAAATATCGTTCTGGGAGTCACCGGTAGCATTGCTGCCTACAAGGTGGCAGACTGGGTTCGCGCCCTAAAACGAGACGGGGCCAGAGTGACGGTTATCTTGAGTAAGGGTGGAGCCCGCTTCATGTCACCGCTCACCTTTGCCGCCCTCTCCGGCAACCATGTTTATGACGACATGTTTGCCATCACCGCTGCCGAAAAAATCCCCCACATCGAACTAGCCAAACAGTGCGACCTACTCCTGGTCGCTCCAGCCAGTGCTGGCAGCATCGCCCGGATGGCCCAAGGGTTGGCGGACGACCTGCTCTCCACCGTTGCCCTGGCCACGGAGGCGCCGGTAATGCTCTGCCCGGCGATGAACAGCAAGATGTACCTCCACCCCGCCACCCAGACAAACATTGCCCGCCTTGAGGAATATGGCTACAAGGTGATCAAACCTGAAGTGGGTGCCATGGCCTGTGGAGACGAAGGGCCAGGTCGCTTGCCGGAATGGCATGTCGCTCGCAACGCCATCTTCAGTACCTTTGTCCCCCAGGATCTGGCCGGTAGATCGGTGCTGATCACCGCCGGGCCCACCTGGGAACCCCTGGATCCGGTACGTTTTTTAAGCAACCGCTCTAGCGGCAAGATGGGCTATGCTCTGGCTGCTGCCGCCAGCCAGCGAGGCGCTAAAGTTACCCTGGTCACCGGCCCCACCGCTCTGCCTCTCCCCTCAGGAGTTAACAGCATCCAAATCACCACGGCCCAAGAGATGTATGACGAGGTAATCAATCGCTATGAGGGCATTGATGTGGTGGTGAAAGCAGCGGCGGTCTCTGATTTTCGCCCCGACAGCCAGTCAACCCAAAAGCTGAAAAAATCATCAACCACCGCCAACACCCTCACCCTGCAAGCCAATCCGGATATCCTCCACACCCTTGGCGAACGAAAAGGCAAGTGTCATTACCCCCTACTGGTTGGCTTTGCCGCTGAAAGCGAAAACCACATCGAAGAAGGTCGCCGCAAGCTGCGCGAAAAGAATCTCGACTTGATGGTGGTCAACGACATCACCGGCACCGATTGCGGTTTCGGGGTTGACACTAACCGGGTCACCATGCTCGACTATAACGACACCACCGAAGAACTACCCTTGCTCAGCAAGGAAGAAACCGCCCACCGAGTCTGGGATAGAGCTGTACGACTACTTAATGGCTGACAATTATTGACTAATTTGTTTTTTCATTATTAAAACCTTGTTGGCAAAGGAACCCTCCCATGATTGACATGAAAAATCTGGCCCTACGCGGAAAAATAGTCTCCATCGGTATCATTCTCCCCACCATCCTTTTACTAGGTCTTTTTTGGATGTATAGCCAGGAGGCCAAAGAAAAAGCCATCAGTAGTTATGCGGACAAGGCCCGCGGTATTTGCCTTACCGCTGAGGCTACCCGTGAAGAGATGGAAGCAAAATGGAAACTGGGCGTTTTCACCCAGCCCCTGATCAGGGAATACGCCGACAGCAACCAGAAAGAAAAGATGCTGGCGGTAGTGCCAGTCTTTTCTGCCTGGCAAGCGGCAATGCGAAAAGCAGACGAGGGTGGCTATACCTTTAAGGTACCTAAATTTTCTCCCCGCAACCCCAAGAACCAACCGGACGCATTCGAAGCCCGGGTTCTCAAAAAATTAAAAGAACAAAACCTTGATGAATACTACGAGGTCGACAAAAAACAGAACGCCGTTCGTTATTTCCGGGCCGTCCGCCTCTCCGAGACCTGCCTCCTTTGTCATGGCAACCCATCGACATCACAACAACTTTGGGGCAACAACCAGGGTAACGACCCCACCGGGGTGAAGATGGAAGGTTGGAAAGCGGGCGAAATCCACGGAGCCTTCGAGATTATCCAATCTCTTAGCGCAGCCGACCAACAACTGACGGATTCCATCAGCAAGGCCAGCCAACTGGTAATTATCGGCCTAATTCTGATGGGGACCATCTTCGCCTTCCTCATCGTCCGGATCGTTAGCAACTCAGTAATCAAACCCATCAGCCGGATAATCGGCGACATGAGCAACGGCGCTGCCAACATGCTTGACGCCGCCAATCTGGTAGCAAGCTCAAGCCACCAGCTAGCAGAAGGAGCCGCCGATCAGGCTTCAAGCCTTGAAGAAACCTCGGCCTCCTTGGAAGAAATGTCGGCGATGACCAAGTCCAATGCCGAAAACGTCGGCCAAACCAGCACCATGGCAGAAACCGTTCGCAAATCAGCGGAAACCGCACAAAACAGCATGGAGCGGATGCTAGAGGTAATCAACAAGATTAAAACCTCTTCCGACGAAACCGCCACCATTGTCAAAACCATTGACCAGATCGCCTTCCAGACCAACCTCCTGGCCTTAAATGCCGCCGTCGAAGCCGCCCGGGCCGGTGAAGCTGGAGCCGGTTTTGCCGTGGTGGCCGATGAAGTACGCTCCCTGGCCATGCGCAGCGCCGAGTCATCGCAAAACACCACCGCACTAATCGAAGAATCGCAAAAAAATTCAGACGATGGCGTCATCGCTGCAGAAGAGGTTAAGGCGATCCTCACCGAAATTGTCGAGGGAGTTAAGAAGGTAAGTCTGTTGGCCCAGGAAATCTCTGTAGCCAGCGACGAACAGGCACAGGGAGTAACCCAGATCAACCAGGCCGTTTCCCAGGTAGACAAGGTTACCCAGGCCAACGCCTCGGTTTCTGAAGAAACCGCTTCGGCAAGCGAGGAGCTTTCCGGGCAGGCCCGCGAGTTAAACGAAACAGTAAACCATTTGGCAGATATTGTCGGCATCAAGACTACGGACCAACGGAAAACCACCCACACCGAACTCAAACGTCCACCGCAGCACAAGGTGAGACAGCAGCCAGCTGTGGCAAAGGCAAACATTTCGGCCAGCAAACCGCTACCAGCGCCCAAAAAAATGACCACCACTGCCAACGCGGCCGCACCGACACCCCCAACCGCCCCTAAAGCCTCGGCACCAAGCTTGAAGCCGGATGAGATTATTCCCTTTGACGAGGATGATTTCGAAGATTTTTAAGGATCAGTAACGGGCGAACAACATTAAAGCCAAGTTATGCGATTAAAAAAAAGATCGCATAACTTGGCTTCCCTTCCTAGCCTAGCCAACAAATAGACCCCACCTGTTTCCATATCAGAATAATAATGCACAGCCCCATATTGACATGAAACCACCAGGTCTTACTGTGTAAAAGAATTCCAAGATTCATAACCACATCTCATCAGTGCCTACGGAGGATTATTCCATGCGTCGCCTCGTACTTTTTCTTACTTTATCTCTACTGGCCACCGCCTTTAGCGGCTGCGGCTACAATACCATTCAAACCAACGACGAAGCGGTTATTGCCGCTTGGGGTGACGTGGAAGCTTCCTACCAGCGTCGGGCCGACCTGATCCCCAACCTGGTTGAAACGGTGAAGGCCTATGCCGCCCATGAAAAAGACACCCTCACCGCCGTAACCGAAGCACGGGCCAAGGTGGGCCAGTTGAAACTGGGTAGCGACACCCTCAACAACCCCAACGCCATGGCCAACTTCCAGGCCGCCCAAGGGCGGATGACCTCAGCCCTTTCCAAGCTGATGGTGGTGGTGGAAAAATACCCAAATCTGAAGGCCAATCAAAACTTCCGCGACCTCCAGCACCAGTTAGAAGGCACCGAAAACCGCATCAACGTGGCCCGGGTTCGTTACAACGAGTCGGTACGGATCTTCAATACCTCCATCCGCACCTTCCCCAACAATCTCACCAACAATTTCATGTTGCAGCTACCCAGACGGGAACCGTTCAAGGCCGAGGCCGGGGCAGAAAAAGCGCCAACGGTTAAATTCTAATCACGGCTAACGGAGATTACCTTGCAACTATTCAACATTAGCCATGGCCGCCAATCCCACCCCCCTGCCAAGATCTTGCCGGTCAGGGTCGGCATCTGCTCCCTTTTGGCTCTGTTCATTTTTTCCTTCACCGTTCTTCCGGCCCAAGCCCGGACGATTCCGGCTTTTAAGGGCTATATCAATGACTATGCCAACATGATCAGCGGTCCCACCAAGGCACGGCTTGAACGTGCTCTGCAATCATTTCAACTCACCGATTCAACCCAGATCGCAGTACTCACCGTTGACTCCCTGGAGGGTGACCCCCTGGAGGATTTCAGTATCCGAGTAGCGGAGAAATGGGGCATCGGCCAGAAGGGCAAGGACAACGGGGTGCTGCTGCTGGTGGCCAAGAAAGAACGCCGCGCCCGCCTGGAAGTTGGCTATGGCTTGGAAGGAGTGCTCACCGACCTGCTTACGGGGCGGATTATTGATGATATAATAACCCCCCGCTTCAAGGCCGGACAATTTGATAAAGGCTTTGAGGCTGGAGTGGTGGCAGTGGTGCAGGCCACCAGAGGCGAATTCAAGGCTGACCCAAGATCATCACGACGGGGCAGGCAGCGCGAACCATCACCGCTGGTCTCTTATCTTTTCCTCGGCGGCCTGTTCATTGCCTTTCTGGGTAGCGCTTCCCGCAAACTGGGGATAGTGGCCGGAGCGATTATCCTGCCCATCGCATTTTTGCTGGGAATGCCCACAGCCCTGGGCTGGTTGCTACTACTGTTATTGATTCCGGTGGGTGCCTTTGGTGGCCTGTTACTGCCGATTATCCTGGCTGGTTTCTTGAGCGCCAGGGGCGGCATGTACATGGGCGGCGGAGGCATGGGTGGTGGCATGGGTGGTGGCATGGGTGGTGGTGGATTTGGAGGCTTCGGCGGCGGCGGTTTCGGCGGCGGCGGTGCTTCGGGAGGCTGGTAAGATATGAAGTCTGAAACATTTTTTTCGGCAACAGAGAATGCAAAGATTACCCAAACCATCCAGGAGGTAGAATTACAAACCTCCGGCGAGGTAGCGGTAATGGTGGTGGAGCAAAGCGACACCTACCCGGAGAGCCGAATCCTGGCTGGAATAATTGTCGGCGGCCTATTGGCCCTTGGTATCACCGACCACTGGCTGGATGATTCCCTCTGGGGATTCCTACCTCTGGCCGCCACCTTTGCCATCCTAATCGCCTGGTTGGTGGGTTACCTCCCGGCCATTAAACGATTTTTCATCCCCAGCAGCAGACTTGAAGAAATGGTTCGCGAGCAAGCGGTGCAGGGGTTTTATAAACAAGGACTATATAAAACCCGTGATGCCACCGGGGTCTTGTTTTTCATCTCCCTGTTCGAACACCGGGTTTGGGTACTTGCCGACCACGGCATCTACGAAAAGATATCCCAGGAAAGCCTGCAAGGGCATGCCTCTGAAATCGCCACCGGAATCAAAAAAGGCCGGGCCGCGGCTGCACTCTGCGAAGAGATCCACCGCGCCGGAGAGGTACTGGCGCATCATTTTCCGGTACGCGAGGATGATAGCAACGAACTACCCGATCAAGTACTGCACGGCTGACCGCCGGGCAGCTTAACACCTCATTATTTTTGATAGAGATGGGGCTGATCGTGAAAATCATCAAAGGATAAGAATGATTGGCGCATTTCCTTGCTGGCATTATTTTCCACTTCATGCCCATGGATCAAATCAAAAAAATCGCTGTTCGCAGTGCAGCCTCCTCGCTCCTCACCAATATACAGTAGATGCTGCCCAGGACGCAGTCCCTGCCAGATGCGGGCGGCCAAATCATCCTCTTGGGGCCAGGAAAGAATGAAAAGTTCCACTTCCGGGTGAAGGTGCAGATAAGCCACGGCATCCATATTCTGGACAAGATCAAGATATCGTTCCGGCGGAAAATCTGACCAGCTTTTGTTATCGATGGAAGCTTGTAGACGGAGCCCGTATTTGCTAAGCCAGTGCCCCAGCCAGCCGATGCCGGCTCCCAGTTCGACAATACTTGCAAAAGCGCCACATAGCCGTTGCAGGGAACGGATAAATTCATCGGTGAGCAACACAAAGGACTGACCGACGTAGATCTCCCTGATCTGCATGGTTAACTGGTGTTTTTCCCGGTCATATTCCCCGGCTGCGATCCACTGCCGATCTGTATAGATATGGCTCTTGACCTGGGCCATTGTCGGCAACCGCACACTGGTTTGAGCAAAGGTTCGACTCAAGAGGGGATGACTGCTACCATCCGCACAGTCATAAAGTGTATTTTTTTTAGCTACCGACAATTGCTTCTCTTCCCCTCACCAGCACTGGTTAGCCAGCCACAACCTTCCTAACGAAATATTGAAGACATTTTGCAAGATTCCCTTAAGGTGTCGCTACCTTTGCCGAGATGGTCACTCTCCATCCCGCCGGGCAAGATAAACCGTTTAGCTGCGGCGACACCTTTTAAGCCAGATAATGATCAACAGAAAAAGGCGGCGTGGTTGGAGGTAAAAAGCGGCGGGTCACGACGGAGAATAGCCGCCACCGCCGGGTCGCGTTTAAACTCCTGATCCAGGAAACGACGGATTTCCTTACGATTCCACCCACGCGGGTGAGCAAAATCAGTATAAAGGGAGAGATCACCTTCGTAAAAGTCTTGCACCGCCAACCCTGGTGCTTCCGGGCCACAGATTGGCATATTAAAAACAGCAAGATTCAGGAAGGTTATCTCCTCCTGGTGGCGACGCACAAAGGTAAGGGTCTTGCGAGCCTCAACAATGGATTCGGTGGGAGTACCGAAGAGCAGATAGACATAGGTGGCAATGCCCGCCTCGGCAAGGTTTTTCAACACCCGCGCCACCAATTCCAGATCGATACCCTTATCCATGGCATCAAGGACGGTCTGATCTCCTGATTCCAAACCAAGTTTCAACATCAAACAACCGGATGCCCTTAACCGACGACAAAAATCCAGGTCGGCAAGCTCAGGAATCACCCTGGCAAAACCATACCAGTCTACACCAGGCGACTGGGTAGACAAAGCCCGCATCAGGGCGGGGCTAACCGCGTTATCAAGAAAATGAAGCAGGCGCGGCTGGTGCTGGTCAATCAAGCGGCTGAGATCCTTCAACACCAAGTCTGGTGAGATCTGCTGATAGGGATTCCCCTCGGCCTTTTCCGGGCAGAATAAACATTTATTCCAATAGCAACCAGAGGAGGCGGCGTAAGGCAAAATCGAGCCGGGAGCTAGGTAGTCGGGCAACGGCAAGCCATCATACTGCGGTCCATGATGTTCATTATCTGCGCTGACCCCAAGCAGGGCCAGCAAGGGTTCCCCGCCAGGGCCACCAATCAGGTGATCAACCAGCCCCTGAAAAGGATTACCGAAGGAGGGATTACTGAGCCAGGAGGTGACCAGCCCACCGCCCAACACCACCGGCAAGGAGGGATAGTGTTTTTTCAGGAAGCCGATCAAGGCAAAGGAGGTAAGGGCCTGACTCAGGTAGTTGAGGGAGATCCCGACCATTTTAGGCTTTTGGACCGCCAGCAGTTCGGGAAGCCGGGTCGCAAAATAAGGATGAAAGATATTATTTTCATACTCTGTGGCCGCCTGTAGCAAATCTGCACTGCGTTGCGGCGACAACCTTTGCTCCTGATAGTTGGCCAGGCTCAAGCCCAAGGCATGGGACTTACCAATGAGGTCGAGAACCCGCCCGACATCGGCCACCGCCCGCCGGTAACGATCCGGATTGGCGTAGAATTGCGGGTCGCTTAAAGCAGCCAGGTTTTCGCCCAGACCACGACAGGCACGACGGCTCCAGGTATCAGTTGGCGTCAGGGGCGTGTTGAGAAGAAACAAAAGACCTTCGAGATTGGCGTCCAACACCCGACATGACTGACCGTGACCACGCAGAACCCCGGCCAAAAGGGCAATTCCGGCTGGCGGCTCACACGGCTTGGCCACGGGGGGGAAGATAAGTAACATCGGCAGGGGCTCCAGTTGCAATTACGCCGCACAACAACGTGACAGATACCAACGGCAGCAATGTAACACCCCCCGCTCCACTGCGCCAGAGACGATCAGCACAGATATCGACATAAACAAAAAAAACCCGCCAACCAATTTAGGCGGGCAGGGCAAATTAATCATGGAAAAAACTATCTCATCTACTCATCAACTATGACGGTATACAGGTTACCGTTACTATCGAAACCTTCAGCCACCCCTTTTCCAATCCAATCGCCGTAAAAGAACGTCTGTTTGCCGTTCTCAAGATAAAGGTAACCGGAAACGCCGCCAACCCCATCCACATCAATCACCCCGTAGACAGATTGACCACAACCGTTGCCGGTAACACTGTATGAGTAGGAATCAGGAGCAATGACCAAGGCTGGCCCTCCCCCTGATTGCTCGTCACCGTGATCTACCGCACATTTATCACCATCGTGCAAAAAACCGGCATTAACATTGTTAGGATCTCTCTTGAAGACCATCCGGCCATTCTGCAATGTATTCTCACCGGCGAAGACGGGTGAACAAACGCCACCGACCAGCAAGATAACCACCATGGGAAATATTGCCGGAAACAAACAACGTCTGGCAACGGCTATCAATGGTGCCATAAATTTCATTTTTTCTCTCGCTAACGAGCACCACAGGAAAAAACAAACCTGCCCACCCTACAAATTTGGCTGTCTTTCCTAATATCAACGGGTCAGGCTAAAAATAACCCCAGCGCGTATAGACCAATTACCAGGAAAGATGAGGAGATAATCTTAAACCTAACCTAGCAAATTTATCCCTGGACATCAAATGGTCACCAGATATCCACACAACCGCCCACAACAGCACTAAGAACCTGAAAACACGGCATTCCCCCCCCCTTTCCCCCTCCCCCAAAAGTTACCACCTACGCCAACCACAAAGAATCATTGCATTTCTTTTTTTGAAGTTTTTCCGGCCCAACCTGAAGAAATATTTCCCATGGGCGGATACAACAAATGCCCTCAATCACATCACCATCAATAACTTTACGGTGCAATCTGGACAAAGATCGTTTTTTTGGCTATATATACCGCCTTTCGTGTCGATACTCGGCCCGCTTACCTCTAGAACGAATTGCCACCAATCTGCATTTCGCCACTGCTGCGAAATTTCCAGTTACCAGAAAAAGGAACGACATTGAGCCGTAAACTGCAAAAAGAAATCCAACGCCGCCGCACCTTCGGCATCATCAGCCATCCCGATGCCGGTAAGACCACCCTCACCGAGAAACTACTTCTCTTCGGCGGCGCCATCCAGATGGCCGGGGCAGTTAAGTCGCGCAAAACAAGCAATCACGCGGTGAGTGACTGGATGAGCATCGAACAGGAACGCGGTATCTCGGTTACCTCCTCAGTGATGAAGTTTGACTACCGGGACTTTGAGATCAACCTTCTCGACACCCCTGGGCATCAAGATTTCTCCGAGGATACCTACCGGGTTTTGACTGCTGTGGACAGCGCCCTGATGGTTATCGACAACGCCAAGGGAGTTGAAGCCCAAACCGAAAAATTGATGGAAGTCTGCCGAATGCGTAACACCCCGGTGATCACCTTCATTAATAAGCTGGATCGCGAGGGGCTGGATCCATTGGAGATCCTCGGTGACATTGAGGAGAAGTTACAGATCGAATGCACGCCCATGTCCTGGCCCATCGGGATGGGTAAACAGTTCAAAGGCGTCTACGACCTCCAACACCGACAGATTCACCTCTTTACCCCCGGTCGCGACAGCCGCCCCACCGACGGCATTGTCGTCAAAGGGTTGGACGACCCACTGTTGGATGAACTGCTGGGCAACCAGGCGGACAAATTACGTGAAGACATCGAACTGCTGGAAGGGGCGGCCAACCCCTTTGAGCATCAGGAATACCTCAAAGCTAGCCAGACCCCGGTCTATTTCGGCAGCGCCGTTAACAACTTCGGAGTCAGGGAACTACTGGATGGTTTTGTTGAGCTGGCCCCTGCCCCCGGCCCCCGCGCCGCGCTAAGCCGCGAAGTGGATCCGGCCGAGGAGGCGTTTTCCGGCTTCACCTTCAAGATCCAGGCGAACATGAACCCGGCCCACCGCGACCGGATCGCCTTCTTCCGCATCTGTTCCGGCAAATTCACTCGCGGCATGAAGGTCAAACATCACCGCATCGGCAAGGAGATAACCCTGGCCAACGCCACCATCTTCATGGCCCAGGATCGCAGTAACGTCGAGGAAGCATACCCCGGCGACATTATCGGCATCCACAACCACGGCACCATCAAGATCGGCGACACCTTCACAGACAAGGAACTGCTCAAGTTCACCGGCATTCCCAACTTCGCCCCCGAACATTTTCGCCGCATCCTGCTCAAAGATCCCCTCAAGACCAAACAGCTCAACAAGGGGCTGGTGCAGATGGCCGAGGAAGGCGCGGTACAGCTATTCCGACCCATGCTGGGCAGCGATTATATTTTAGGCGCGGTGGGTGTCCTTCAGTTTGAGGTAACCATCGCGCGGCTAAAGGCAGAGTACAATGTGGAGGCGATCACCGAGCCGGTGGATTATGCCACCGCCCGTTGGATCAGTTGCGATGACAAAAAGCTCCTGGACCGCTTTATTGCCAAGAACCAAGCCAATGTGGCCACCGACGGCGAAGGCCACCTCACCTATCTCGCCGCCAGCAGCTGGTGGCTGAATCACACCATGGAACAATTCCCGGACGTGGCTTTCCATAAAACCCGCGAACACAACTAACTCCCCCGCCAAATATTGTGCAGGCTTCAACCCCACCAATTGTCTTGGCGGGTTGAAGCCTAGAGATACCACCTCCCCTAACGAACCTATCACCCCCAGCCAAACTTTGCCCCTGCCAATTATTTTTCAAATAGTTTACAATCAAAAATTGAGGTATTAAAAAATACAAAAAATAACCCGGCGCTAATCTGGCTACCTCACAACAACACCAAAATACCCAAACAGTGGATGAGGAGATGGTTGTGAACCGCAGAGAAAAAAAACCATTCATTCTGTTGTTGTTTATACTGCTGACGGTTGCTCTCGCCTGCAGCTTCGGTTGCAGCCGAGAGCAAGATCCCATGGTCATCTATGTTGGCAAGGGACTCAAAAAACCAATGAAAGAAATCCACCTCTCTTTCGAACAACAGTACAAAATCCCCCTCTCCATCATCTATGCCGGTAGTGACACCCTCCTGACCACCATTCAAAAAACAAAAAAAGGGGATATTTTCATCCCCGGCTCGGCAACCTATATCGAAAAATTGCAAGTGAAGGTAATAGCAAGCCAACATCTCGCCGATCATATCCCAGCCTTTGCTGTTCGCGCCGATAATCCCAAACACCCCTTATCATTTCCTGACTTGATGCAAACCGGAATGAAAATAGCCGTGGGCAACAAGGACATGTGCGCCATCGGCAAGGTTGCGGAAGACATCGCCACCAATTTAGGGAAACAAAACTTATTCCGCCATAATATCGTTGTTACCGGTTCCACCGTCAACGAATTGCTTCACCTGGTTGCCAACGCGGAAGTTGATGCCGCTCTAGTCTGGACGGATATGCTTGAGTGGCCTGAAGCAGAAGGCCTGCAACTGATCCCCATCCCTGATGCCATCAATTGCCCGAAGGAAATACGGGTTGCGATCCTGAGCACCAGCACCAATCCCGAGCAAGCAGCCCTGTTTGCCAACGTCATGACCACCGAAGGGAAAAAGATCTTCGCCAAACATGGGTTCAGGGTGAGATAAGATGCGGATCAAACAAAAACTTCTGACCGGTTTTCTGTTTATCGCCATCCTTACCCTGGGCAGCAGCTACGGAACCAGCCTGCTGGTGCAAGAGGAAACAGTTAACGCCTTCCAATTGGTAGGTGAAAAGATCTTGCCGGGCAATATCGCCTTGGCCAGAATGACCTCGGAACTGTATCACACCCTTATTCTCCTCGCTGAATATGAAGAAAACCCTACCACTAAAATTCGCCAGGAAATCAATCAATCCCTCTCCAACCTTGACGCTCAGCGAACCATGCATGTCCTTTATCATGAGAACGAAGATTTATCGGTGCAAATTGAGCAGTTGACCCAGGAATTCAGCAGGTCAGTGGCTCAGCATCTGCTCCTGCAACAGAAAGGCGCTTCGCAAAAACAACTACGAGAAACCAGACGGAAGATAGATAAACTCCTACAACGTTTCGTCCAATCGGTTAATCCCCATATCGAACAAGAGTTTACCACCAGCCATCAACAAATTGCCGCCATCAAACAAAAAAACATCCAGGCCCGCAAGATGCTGCTATTGGTCGGCATCGCCATCCTTGCCTTGGCCTTCCTGCTCAGTTTCTTTATTGCCCACCTGCTCTCAAAACCTCTCCTCAACCTCCGCAACGCCGCTCGAGAAATAGGCAGCGGCAAACTTGACCTGACCCTGCCGGTAACTTCCCATGATGAAATAAGTGACCTCGCCCACGCCTTTAACGAGATGGCCGGCAATTTAGCCATCAGCCATTCAGAACTAGTTGCCGCAGGTGACTATATTAATAACATTGTCGATTCAATGATTGACGCTCTGGTGGTGGTCTCCCCCTCCGGGATCATAAAAACCGTGAACGGGGCCGCCTGCCTTCTCCTTGACTATAAGGAAGAAGAACTCACCGGCCAAACATTGCAAACATTTTTCAGCAGCCATATGCTGCCCACCGAGGACCTTGAAGAACTGGCGGAACGTGATGCAATCAGGGATCTAAATGTAGAATTCAAAACCCGCCGGGGCGAAAATATCCCCATGTCTATTTCCGGTTCGGCCATGCATGATAAAACCGGAAAAACAGTGGCCATCATCCTTGTCGCCCGCGACATCAGAGAACTTACTCGGCTGGTGACCGATCTTAACAACAGTAACCTTAATCTCACCGCCGAGATCACGGAACGCATCCAGGCAGAAAAAGCCTTGGCCGCAGAAAAGGAACGGTTGGCGGTAACCTTGCGCAGCATCGGTGACGGCGTTATCACCAGCGACACGGAAGGCCGGGTGGTTCTGGTCAACAAGGTTGCGGAAATGCTAACCGGCTGGACCCAAGCTGAAGCAATCGGCAAACCATTCGCCGAGGTCTTTCGGATCATCAACCATAAAACCCGGCAAGCCTGTGTCAATCCGGTGGAGAAGGTTCTCGCCACAGGCCAGGTAGTAGGACTTGCCAACCATACGGTGCTGATCGGCAAAGACGGCACAGAAAGGAACATTGCCGACAGTGGCGCTCCCATCCATGACTGGGAAAGCCGCACCATTGGCGTGGTCCTGGTTTTTCGGGACGTGACCGACGAAGAAAGAATGGAAACGGAACTGCGCAAGATCAAAAAACTCGAATCCATCGGCGTTCTCGCTGGCGGCATCGCCCATGACTTCAACAACATCCTGGCCGCCATCCTTGGCAACATCGATCTGGCCATGAACTTCATCGATCCCCAAGAACAAACCTATAAACTCCTGGACAGCGCCGAAAAAGCCACCCTGCGCGCCAAAGATCTTACCCAGCAGTTGCTTACCTTCTCTAAAGGCGGCGAACCGGTGAAAAAGCTGGCCGCGATCACCGAAATCATCAGTGAATCATCCAAATTTGTGCTTAGGGGCAGCAATGTCCGTTGTGAATATCATTTTTCCGAAGATCTGTGGCCGGTGGAGGTTGATCCCGGACAGATAAGCCAGGTTATCCAGAACATTATCATCAATGCCGACCACGCCATGCCAGAAGGCGGCATCATCAAAATCCGTTGCGAAAACACCCCTTTTAAGGAGGTGCTCCGGTTGGCGCCGGAGTTAACCTCCCCCTGCATCAAAATAACCATCAACGACCAAGGCATCGGTATCCAGCCCGATCATCTCGAAAAAATATTCGACCCCTACTTTTCCACCAAGACCAAAGGTAGCGGCTTGGGCATGGCCATAACCCACTCCATCATCAACAAGCATCATGGTCACATTGCGGTAACCTCAATGGTTGGCAATGGATCCTCTTTTACCATCCTGCTGCCCGCAGCAGAAAACATCTCCAGGACTGCATCTCCGCACAACGATACAACCTTAAGTCCTGAAGAGAATCCTCTGCGAATCTTGGTCATGGATGATGAAGAGATGCTCCTGGATATGTCCAGCCAAATGCTCGCCAGCTTGGGCCACGAAGCCACCATCGCCAAAGACGGCAAAGAAGCCATTGAACTTTACCGGCAAGCCTTTGCACAAGGAAGAGCTTTCGATCTCACCATTATGGATCTCACCATTCCCGGCGGCATGGGCGGCAAAGAAGCGGTAAAAGAAATCCTGGCGATTAACAACCAGGCCAAGCTGGTGGCCTCCAGCGGCTATTCCAATGATCCAGTGATGGCCAACCCGAAAGAATACGGCTTTACCGAGGCCATCACCAAGCCCTATCGCCGCAAGGACCTCACCGCCACCATCGCCGCCACATTGGCTCAAGACAACAGCTAACCGATGATTCCAACGTGCCCCTCCCCAAACCTTCGCACTACCAGTCTGGGGTAATCCACCCGACCATTACTGATAATAAAATCTGATTACCAGCGAGTTTCAGCCAACTTTAGGAATAATCTCATTTAATGTTCATTTTCTTTGTTTGCCCAAAGAAAACGAACCAGCAGCGAAGCGGCGAAAGAAACGGCACCCTGTGTCACTCGCCATGTGGTCAAGCC
>JAQYVW010000138.1 GCA_030145325.1 Desulfurivibrionaceae bacterium | reverse complement strand
GGAGGGTTGCAACATCGAGATTGGCTAGTGGGGCAGTTCAAAAGAACCTTACAAGCAAGGTGTTACTAGATTTAGAGCTCCCTATCCCCAATAAAAACATACAAGAGCAAATACTTGAACTAATTGCAAAATTAAGCATTGAAGAGGTGGCAGAAAATATAAAATGCTCTGTGCGCCTCCAGAAATCTATAATCAACCAGGTGTTCTAGTTATGTCATTCACCGAACTGAATAGCGTAGAGCATTACATCATCCACCAGCTTTGTGGGGTGAACCTCAACAGCGATTCCGTTTCCGAACCGCAAAAGATCTACGGCGCGCAATGGCTCTATAAATCAGCCCAGGAGTTAAACCGGGGGGTGAATGAAGTTCTGGCCGAAGGGGAATTAAAAGAGGCCCTGATCCGTTTAAATCCTGAGATCGAGCAAAACCCGGAGTTGGCCGATGAGGTCATCTACAAACTCCGCGCCATTCTGATTTCGGTAAATCAGGTCGGCTTGGTCAAAGCCAATGAAGAATTCTTTAAATGGCTGACCGGTGAGAAGACCATGCCCTTTGGCGACAACAATCGCCATGTGCCGGTGCGGTTGGTTGATTTTGATGATCTGGCCAATAACCGTTATGTGATAACCAACCAGTTTCGGATTCATCACCGGGAGACCAAGATCCCCGATGTAGTCTTATTCATTAATGGCATTCCGGTGGTGGTGGGTGAGGCCAAGACGCCGATCCGTCCTTCGGTCAGTTGGCTGGATGGCGCCCATGAGGTCCATGACATCTATGAAAATGCGGTGCCGCAATTATTTGTGCCCAATATCCTCTCCTTTGCCACCGAGGGTAAAGAGCTTTTCTATGGCGCCATTCGCTGCCCGTTAGAGTTTTGGGCACCCTGGCGGATCGAGAGTGAGAGTAAGAGCATCACCAAGGCCCTGGGGCTGGCCGAAATCGGCAAGGAAGTATCCGACCTGTTAAGCCCGGCCCGCCTGCTCGACATTCTCCGTAATTTCTCGCTGTTCACCACCAATAACAAGAAACAGCGGATCAAGGTGATCCCCCGTTTTCAGCAGTATGAAGGGGCCAATAAGATTGTTGCCCGGGTTAAGGAGGGGCGGATTAAGAAGGGGCTGATCTGGCATTTTCAGGGCTCCGGCAAATCGCTGTTGATGGTCTTTGCCGCCCAGAAGCTCCGCAAAGAGCCCGAGCTTAAAAGCCCGACCGTGATTGTGCTGGTGGATCGGGTCGATCTGGATACCCAGATCAGCGGTACCTTTAATGCGGCCGATGTGCCCAATGTGGAATCCACCGATAGCATCAGCGAGTTGCAAACCCTGCTGGAGCGAGATACCCGCAAGATCATCATCTCTATGATCCATAAATTTAGAGATGCCAAAGCTAATATGAATACGCGGGATAACATCATCGTCTTGGTGGATGAGGCCCACCGCACCCAGGAAGGTGATTTAGGGCGGCAGATGCGGGCCGCCCTGCCCAATGCCTTTCTCTTTGGCCTGACCGGTACGCCGGTTAACAAGGCCGACAAGAATACCTTCTGGGCCTTTGGCGCCGAGGAAGACCAGGGCGGCTATATGTCGCGCTATACCTTCCACGATTCCATCCGCGATGACGCGACCTTGCCCCTGCATTTTGAACCGCGTCTGGTGGATGTGCATGTGGATCGGGAGAGCCTTGATCAGGCCTTTGCCGAATTCAAGGAAAGCGCCGCCCTTACCGATGAAGAGGCCGATGCCTTAAATCAAAAGTCGGCCAAGATGGCGGCCTTTTTAAGATCGCCGGAGCGGGTGGCCAAGATTGTGGAAGACATTGCCACCCATTTTAAAGAGAAGGTTGCGCCGCAAGGTTTCAAGGCGATGATTGTTACCTCTGATCGCCTGGCCTGCGCGCAATACAAGGAAGAGATGGATAAGCACTTTCCGGAAGATGCCAGTACGGTGGTGATCTCGACCTCGGCCAATGATCCTCTGGAGTTTAAGCAGAAGTGGGGAATAGACAAAAGCCGGCAAGAGAAGATTGTTGAACGCTACAGTGACGCCCACTCGGAATTGAAGTTTCTCATCGTTACCGCCAAGCTCCTGACCGGCTTTGATGCCCCGGTGCTGCAGACCATGTATCTGGATAAATCCCTGAAAGACCATACCCTGCTGCAGGCCATCTGCCGGACGAACCGCTTATATCCGCAAAAGACCTTCGGGCGGATTGTCGATTATTTCGGGGTGTTTGACGATGCCGCCAAGGCCTTGCAGTTTGATGAGGAAAGCGTGCGGAAGGTGGTGACGAATCTCTCGGAGCTGCGCGACCAGCTCCCGGCGGCGATGCGTGATGCCCTGGCCCATTTTGCCGGGGTGGATCGAACCATCGAAGGGTTTGAAGGTTTGGAGGCAGCGCAAAATGCCATCAATACCAATGAGAAGAAAGACGGTTTCGCCAAGGACTACAAATATCTCTCGAAGCTGTGGGAATCGCTCTCACCGGATCGGGTGCTCGATTTATACACCCAGGATTACAAGTGGCTCTCCCAGGTGTTTGAGTCGGTTAAACCGGCTTCGGATAATATCGGCAAGCTGTTGTGGTTCTCATTGGGGGCGCAAACCACCCAACTGATCCATGACAATATAACCGTGGGCGGAGTCCATACCCTTGACGGTGCTGTATTAGATGCGGATCTTGTTGAGGAAATTTTTAACAACCCTGACCCTAAAGATATCAAAGCGCTGGAAAAGGAGTTGGTAAAACGCTTCAAAAAACATGCGGCTCACCCCATATTTAAATCGCTTAGCGAGCGGTTGGAGGCACTCAGAGACAAAGCTGAGAAAGGCCTTATTGCCTCGATAGAGTTTATTAAGGAACTCTGTAAGATCGCCAAGGAAACCGTTCAGGCTGAAAAAGAGCTGGAAGATGAGCTGCAAGAAAAAACCCCGCAAGCCGCCCTCACGGAACTGTTTTTGGAGCTAAAAACTGATCAAACCCCAGCGGTTGTTGAGCGAATTGTGGCTGACATTGACTCTATTGTTCGTGTTGTGCGTTTCCCCGGGTGGCAAGAGTCTAGCCAGGGTGAGCGTGAGGTGCAGAAATCGCTCAGGAAGGCATTGCTGAAATATAAGCTCCATAAGGACCAAGTTTTGTTTGATCGCGCTTATGCGTATATCAAGGAGTATTATTGATTTTGGCGTAGGAGTTGGGCCTGATTTCGGGGGGGTAGCATACTTAATTTTTTTCTTGAATCCGTCAGCTATTCTCTTCAGCCATATAGTCGCAGACTCGGATTTCTTTGATCCCTGGGGGAGAAAACTTTGTGAAAAGTCTCCAGGGTTTCCAGAAGCCATTTGTGCTGATTTCCCTTTGGCCCTTATCTATGGGGTCGATACTGGCTGTAACAAGTACCTGACTTTCCTTCTTGTCAGGGTTTTCTCGCCATTCTAACGATTGACTAATATCCCGGCCTAAATCATCCACCTCCCGGTGGGACAGTAGCGGGGCATCTAGGAAATTATTTTAGAATGATACCAGGTGATATGGTGGGTATTCATGGGACAATGGTGGGACACTTAGAGGTGAAAAAGGGGTGTTTTCCTGAAAATAAGCAAAAGAATGGATATTGATAAGCTATTGAATTTATAGGTAAAAATGGTACGCCCGGCTGGATTCGAACCAGCGACTCTCGGCTTCGAAGGCCGATGCTCTATCCAGCTGAGCTACGGGCGCGTGGGTGTCTCTAAAATGTATAAAGTATTTGGCCACAAGATGCAAAGAAAGAGGGGCAACGGTCCTTTGTCTTAGAAGGAGTAGCTCAGGCTGATGCTT
>JAQYVW010000137.1 GCA_030145325.1 Desulfurivibrionaceae bacterium | reverse complement strand
CCCAAAAACCAGACAAAAAGTCATAATCGCCATACCATACGCAAACCGCACCTGCTTGAGCAGCTGGAGCGAATGAGGGTGCGGCTGAACAAAACGCACCTGCCATTGCCATGGTTCGAAATCAAACTGCATGGCAGCAGAAGTAACCTTGATCCTTGATAAGGATAAAAACAGACCGTCCAGCAAACCGCCACTCTCGGCCCGACCTTCATGACTGGTATAGGCAAACAGTTCCTTGCCTTTTTCGACAACCACCGTGTCGAGCCCTTGGCGATGGCAATAATTCTCCAGCAGAGTGAGGGTTTCCGCCTTGGCCACCAGGGTCGCCTGCCGGTTGTGGGACGCGCCTTTATCAAGGAGAACATTGTAGGAACGGCCGATGATATCAGCAACGGCAAGCTGATATTCCTGCTCCTCGACGCTCATAATGTAATTGACCGTTGCGACCACCGGCTTGAGAACAAAAAAATACATCGCCACCCCGGAGGCAAGCATCAGGGCGACAATGGGCACCGTCATTCGAAGGGATAAACGATTAACTTTGATCATGGTAAGCTCTCTGCAATGATAAGGACCTCTCTACCCACCAGCACCAGCCGGTCAGCGGAGCGGGATGTAGCCAGACTCCTTGATGATTTCGCCCCCTTCCCGGCTCTGGAGATATTCGATAAAGAGGACGGCCAACTCCGAAGGGTTTTCCCGGGTGGCCATGTACAGGGTTCAGGCAATCGCATATTTGCCGCTCAGGGCGTTCTCCTGCGAAGGGACAACCCCATCGACAGTGATCCCCTTCACCCTGGCCGGATTGAGATGGCCGATACTGAGATGGCCGACGCCATCCCTGTCCATGGAGAGGATGTTGCGCATGCTACTGTTGAAGGAGACGATATTGCAGGCTGCCGTCCCTCGTTGGCCGAGCATTTTCTGCTCAAAAACCTCAAGGGTGGCGCTGCCCCTTTCCCGCCCGTACCGCACAATAGGCGCATCTGCCCCGCCCAACGCCTGCCAGTTGTCGATCTGACCGCTGAATATCTTTCTTACCTGCTCCCCGCTGAGTTCCGAAACCGGGTTACCCACATGTACGGCCACCGCTATCCCGTCCAGAGCAAGGGGCCGGGAGAGGAGGCGGTACTTTGTTCTTTCGGCATCGCTCAAGGCCCGGCCGCAGTTGCCGATGTCAACAAGCCCCGCGCCGACCTTCTGGACCCCGCAGGATGTGCCACCCCCGGCGACCTTGATCTCGATATCAGAATTAAAGACATGGATACGCATCGCCGCCTCGGCCATCACCGGCAGATGGGCGGTGCCGCCGGCAATCGTCAAGGTTCCCTTCACCCTCCGGAAACGATCCAGTTCTCCGGCGAAAGAGCTGTCCCCCCAGAAGAGCACCACCGCCAACACCAACAAAAATCCTGGACACAGCCTTTTCAGCCGCCAATCATCCATACCAACTCCCTTCCGGCCAGAGCAACCATAGCAATTGCGATTTCCTGCAATCTTTATAATAATAATTTTCATGTCACAAGGCGAACTCTTTCTCGGGGGGGGGGGGCAATGAAAGGTTAATCCCGGGGGGGCGCTTGTTGCTCCAAGGCCAGCAGAGAAGGATCCGCGCCGCTTGCTTCGTTGGCGGCCTGCCCCAGCATCAGCAGCATGACAGCAACGTGATCCTTCATCGCCACGGATTGCGCGTCCATTTCTTCCGAGGCTGAGGCCACCTCTTCGGCATTGGCCGCAGTCCTCTGGGTTACCTGGTCTATTTCCATCACCGCCCGCGTTATTCCACTAATCCCTTGCGCCTGTTCTTGCGCCCCAACCGCAATCTCAGTAACCAGATTACTGATTTTGTCTGTGGACTGAGAAGCGGCCTGCAGGGAATCGCTGGTGGTAGCAACATGTGCCACCCCGACACTGACCTTGCTTACGGTGCCGGCAATCAGGTCGGAGGTGTTTTTTGCCGATTCCGCCGCCCGCATGGCGAGATTCCGGACCTCGTCTGCCACCACCGCAAAGCCGGCCCCGGCTTCCCCAGCCCTGGCCGCTTCCACCGCCGCATTCAGGGCCAAGAGGTTGGTTTGGAAAGCAATCTCGTCGATGGTTTTAACGATTTTCTGAGTATCCTCACTGGCTTTAGCTATTTCCTGCATGGAAGTGGTGAGATTTTGCATGGAAGCATCAGCATTGGAAATGGCCTGTCTGGTCTCCTTCATGATCGCATCGGCCTGACCTGCGTTCTCGGCATTTTGTTTAACCATCGCATTAACCTCTTCAAGGGAGGCCGAAGTTTCCTCCAGAGAGGCCGCCTGTTCCGACGCCCCTTCCGCTAACGATTCACTTGATGAGGATATCTGCTGAGAGGCAAAAGAAACCTGGTTGGCGCTGTCATCCATATCAAGGGAAATTTCTTTCAGGAATTTGACGATCAGCCTGGTGACAAAGGTGGCCAGGGCAATGCCGATAAGAATTGCCACGCCGACAATCATGGACACCTTGACTCGCGTCTCCTTGGCGGCTTTAAGCATCGCAACGTCGGTCATGATGCTGCGCCTTGCCACCTCTCGAGATTGATGTAAGAGTTTCTGAACTTCCTTGAGAACGATGCTGGTGTGAGCGGAAAATATCCCCCTGGCCTGACTCTGGCCGTCCATGGCCTTTTCTGCTTCAAGGTGTAACTCCCGGATGATCGCCACGGTACTATGCAACATGGGCAACGTTTCCTCCCGGAAAACAGCTTGCGCCTCGACCGGATTATTGGCGGCAAGTTTTTCCGCAATGGCGGTTGCGGATTGATGCAGGCGCTGATGTCCTTCCGGAATGGTGTCGAGTAATCGTTTGAATTCAGCCGAACCGGCATCGTAAGCAGTTTTGTATTCGGCAGAGATGAGCCATTTCCCCAGGCCGCATTTCGTAGGATCGGCCTGAACCCCCACCAATGATTTTTCTCCTTGCAGGAGGGCGTCACGAACCTTGGCCGCCCAATTGAGGTGGGCTATCTCCAGCACCAGCATCTTTGCGGCCAAGTGCGGGTCGGCGGGTTTATAGGCATCGGCAATGGCAATGGCTGATTGATGCAGTTTCTGGTGCGGTTCTTCGAGCTTGGCAAGGACGGGCGACAACTCGGGCACCAACTGCTCGGCCTCCTGGCGGCCTTTACCGTAAAACCATTTTCCCAACCCGCACTGATGGTAGTCAGTCTGGACATTGAGTTCGGTAACGTGCTCATCGTTTAAAAGATCACTAACCTTGCCGGCCCAGATGAAATGATCCACCTCACGTTGCGCCAACTCGGCATCAAGTTTGTTGCCGTCAATCACCAGACCGGCATCATCTACAATTCTGCCGACTCCGAAAAAATTGAGCCCGCCAACGATAAGCAACAGGACAAGTAAGACCGTAAATCCTGAACCAATCTTCTTCCCTATCGTCATTTTGTTAAAAGACATCTGGTGTCATCCTCCTTCAGCACAGGTGACCAACGATTGCTGATCTACATGTTGTTGATGTATTCAACCCAAAGATATTAAGTTTTTAGCGAAATGCTAATAATAGCGATTCACACATGTCACATGTTTATACCATCTTAAAGGGTTTGTTGTAAATTTTTCTGTTCATAACTAAATTAGGTACATCTACCCAAAGGCTTAACTACATAAATGCAATCCAAAGGCAAAACATTGATAGGGAAATAACAAGAGGTGCTGATTATCACACCTACAAATAACTGTAATTATCTTTTATTATTGTATTGTGCTGAATTAACGTGACATGATTTTATAATATTGAAGCTCAATATAATTATCAAATAGTTGCAGTAAAAAAGTGGCGGCACAAAACCCTAACAGCTA
>JAQYVW010000052.1 GCA_030145325.1 Desulfurivibrionaceae bacterium | reverse complement strand
GGGAATTTTTTCAGAAAACTGTTAATTTCCGAATTGGTATTGAATATCTTGTCTTTTACGGTTTTGACTATTTTTTCAACCCTGGGGTCAGGTAACCTTTCCGAAGGCCTAAAACATCTTTTCGATGATTCCTGGTTTCACAATAGAGTTTATCTGATTATGTCCCTTTTCCTGGCCCCCTTCATTTCCATGTCCCTTGTCTTCTGGGAGAAAAGAGGTGAGGTCATGCCTGCTATGCCTGGCATGGTCGACGACATGCCAGGAGCCCCAACCTTCCCGGCTGAAGCCAAAGACACCACCTCATTGGCAAAGCCCATGGAAACGAAAGTTACGGAATAAAAAATTCTTTTTACTGTAGCGGCAACCCCGCCTGACTCCAGCCAGAGATGCCACCTTTCAGATTGTACACCTCTTTAAATCCCCATTTGACCAAAGCTTGCCCAGCCGCATAGCTTCTGCCGCCAACCGCACAAATAACCAATAGTGGCGTATCCTTCGGCAAATTCAATTGTCCCTGCATGACCGGCCACAAAGGCACATTGTGTGACCCTTTAATAACCCCGTTGGCTAACTCCTGCGGAGTTCGCACGTCAATCATCACCAAACCTTGCCGTGAGCTTATCAACCGCTGCGCCTCTTGGGGAGTTACCGACATAAAGCCAGTGGCTCGAGGTAGAGGGGCGGAGGTCGCAGCGACAGTAGGAGTTGTTTGGGTAGCCTGCGAGGTGGTCTTGGAGACTTTTTCACCTGAATCACTTCTAGAGCAAGCAGGGAGTAACAAGAGGGCTAGAGAAAGAACGATGACTGAAAAACGCATACGATAATACTCCTGATTTCATTTACTGAGGTGAATTTACGATCG
The DNA here is from genome assembly GCA_030145325.1 of Desulfurivibrionaceae bacterium. Lineage (GTDB taxonomy): Bacteria > Desulfobacterota > Desulfobulbia > Desulfobulbales > UBA5123 > UBA5123. Next base: position 19,815 of record JAQYVW010000052.1, on the reverse strand, counting down.
ACCATCATAAGATCGTCGAACCCATTGAGCAAGGACAAAAAAACCGTCCGCGACAATAATGCCTGCCACACCGGACGGTAATCGCTATAAAGCAACTATTTGGACGACAAATAAAACGATTGTTTGTTCCGTGAAAAGATGCCTGTGCAACAGGATATCTTTATGAAGATTCTGCGATGGCCAAAAGGGGTGAATAAACTCCAGCGGGCAACTTATTGGCGGGACTTGAATAGTGACATGTTTCTAAGGGTTTATCGCTATTACCTTCATTTTGCCTCCGGCGGGGTTTTTGTATCTAATTTCGCCACTAACTTGAGCCGCAGTTACCTCATGGTCAAGATCAATGGTGAACAGCATTGATCCTGACTTTAATCGTTTTAAAAGCCATTTGGCTTCCCCCTGGTTGGGATTGTACTTTTTGATCGGCGGTGTAGCCTTATTAATGGTCGTCCCCTTGGGAAGCCGTTGCACAAGAATCAACATTGTTGGCGGCGGTGAACCGATATCCAGCCGCAGACTAATTCTTTTGCCTTCAGCCTGCTGATAACGGCAGGAAACCAGTTCATCGGCCCAAGCCTCGTTGCGGAGTTGACCGAAAAAGAAACTTATCGCCAATAATAAAATAAGAACCGATGGTTTTGATAGCCGTCGTCGCATTCTCGCCAACCTCGCTAATTATCTGTTTATGGAACAATCACAAAATTACCGGTACTCTTATCCCAGCCATAGCCACTTGCCGCCCATATATTCTCAACGGTTGTCTGGAGGTCTTCTTCCCCCAGTTCCGTCATCGCTTCCAGTTGGTCATATACCGCCAGAATCTCTTCATCATCAATGCGATAATCACCGTTGGCATCCGCCCAATGCAACTTTTTTAAGCTCACCGAGTTGTCGCCTTTGATAACAATGCGTAGGCTGTCACCACCCTTTTTCAGGGTGGCCGCCCCAGAAAAGAGTAGTTGTTTGCCAGTGGCAACCGTTGTTTTGGTGCGGGCCAGATAGGCAAAAGAAGTGCTGGCAGAGGTTCGTCCTATCCATTTCAACACCCCGCTGTTCTTGTCCAGGTTGGCAAATGCAGGCAAGCCCTTAAAGACAAGGCAAGCAAGGGGCACGGTTTCACGAACGATCATCGAATACGTTCCCGGGGGCGTGATGCTTATCTGAATAATGACCGGGAACGGTTGCCCCGGTGCGACATGGGCAGGAAGAATACGTTTGGCGGTGAGAGTTACCGGAGGTGCTTGGTTGACTTGCGACGGCTTGAAAATCAGAACGGCACAGACCATAAGGACAATGACCATGGCCGCAATCATCATAACCGGCCTTCCGTTCTTGTCGTCTTTCTTGTCTGCCCCGCCGGGCGGTGGCAATTTCTCTTCGTTGTCAGCAGGGGATAGCTCTGCCGTTTCCACATCAAGAATCTCAGCTAGATCAACCTTGAGCACTTCCGCAAGCTTCAGAGCATTTTCCTGCTTAATGGTGGGATAACGACGGTTTTCCCAGCGAGAAATGGTGTCCGTGGTGACACCGACAACGGTGGCCACGTAAAGCTGGGTAAGTTCCTGGCGTTCTCGGATGGCCCTGATTTTGGTGCCGTCTATCCGGGAAACTGCCTGACTGCCACCGGCAAGGTTTGCTTCGCTCATGTCGTGAGTTGTCCTGTGGTTCCTAAAAGAGTCAAGATAAAGGAAATCATGCCATGAACATACTACCAGATCAACATTTTCTCAGCCCAAACTTCTTGTTGCCCATGGGAATTATCCTTTGTCATCGCCCTCTGCGAGAAAGGAAAGAGAAGCCCTTGCACCCGACATCATCCCATGTCGGGTTGGCCATTAAGGGGATGTCGGTAGATGTCCTCTATCGTCTTGAGCCTGGAATTCTTATCCTGTCAATAAGAACAAAAACAGTGCTGGCAAACTAAGCGGATCATCTCAACAACATGCAAGGAGGAGTAATTATGAAGAAAAATTTAATCGCATTGATTATGGCAATCATGTTTTTGGTAGGAACTGTGGTGACCGGCATCGCGGCCAGTAGCAAATGCGAGGTGAAATCCGTGGATGGGACGACAGTGGTTCTCGATTGCGGTGGCCAGGCTGAAAAAATCAAGGTGGGAGACAAGGTGAAGATCAAGGTAAAGAAGAATAAAAGCCAGGCAATTGAAGGATGTTAGCCAGTGTCATTGACGTAATAGCATCAGCCCCCCTCATCCGCAACAAGCTCTGAGGGGGGCTAATATCATCTGATTTCACCTAAACCATCTACCGCCAGGTGTCTTCCACTAAAAATGGGGTCGAACGGATGGCAATGGCCCCTTTCTTGACCCAAACCCGAACCATGTGGATGGTTTCGCCATCAATATCAACAATATTGACCTGATCCTCAACAAAGGCAATGTCGTCAGCGCGAAGTTCGTAGAAGGAAGTGTTGTTGCTGTACGGATCCACAACCAACAGCACCTTTTCCTTATCATAAGGATGTTTCTGGGGTGAACCACTGAAAGGAACATGATTCTTGCGTAGTTCCTGTACATCATTAGGTTTTTCGTAATGCTGAAGCTCAAAGGTGTTAGCCTTCTGCGGGAAATTACCCATTACCATGTTGCCATCCTCCTCTTAGAAAAATCCTGCGCCAAACAACGCTTATCAATATAGTAATCCACTCTGAAAACAGGTTCGATTAACCTATTGGCAATATACCATAACTTGCGCCAAGAAAAAGCCACGCAAATGATATTTGCCAAACCTTATTCAACCCCCATGCCGTCCATGGCAAATAACTTATTAGCCGCATCAAGATACGCCTTCACACTGGCCTCAATGATGTCGGTGGAAGCGCCCTGGCCGATCACCTTAACATCCTCATCCAGCAAACAAACAGTAACCTTACCCATTGCTTCGGTGCCACCGGTAACCGCTTTGATTTCATACCGTTCCAAAATCGGCTTCCTGCCAATTGCCTGAGCCAGAGCCTTATAAGCGGCATCTACCAACCCGTCACCGACAGCTGTTTGCCGGTGTTCTTTATCGTCTTTACAGAGACCAATGGTCACTGTCGGCGCAACTCCGGTGGCGGTTTTTGCCTGCAAATAAACAAGCTCGAAGATTGACGGGACGGATCGAATCTCATCATTGACAATGGCGGCCAAATCCTCATCAAACACCTCGCATTTCTGATCGGCAACATGCAAAAATCGTTGATATACCAGCTCCAACTCTTCCGCCGAGAAAGAAAACCCCAACTCCTCCAGCCGATGCCGAACCCCATGCCGACCAGTGCGGGCAGTGAGCACCACTTTGCCGGTTTCAGGAAAACCAATTTTTTCAGGCTGCATGATCTCGTAAGTTGCCCGATCTTTTAAAAAACCATCCACATGAATACCGGAACTATGCGCAAAGGCATTATCGCCCACCACCGCCTTATTGGCAGGCAAAACCATGCCAAGTTTATCCGCCACCATCCGACTGCTTCGGTATAATTCTCGGCTGTTAATGGCAGTATCGGCCTTAAATAAATCATGCCGGGTACGAAGCGCCATCACCACTTCTTCCAGGGCAGCGTTGCCAGCCCGCTCACCGATACCGTTGATGGTTACTTCAACCTGTCGGGCTCCAGCCCCCACCCCGGCCAGAGTATTTGCCACCGCCATCCCGAGATCGTTATGACAGTGAACACTGATCATTGCCTGATGGATATTGGGTACCCGGCGACCGATATCGGCAATTAGCTGCCCATACTCAATGGGCGCGGTGTAGCCAGTGGTATCTGGAATATTGACCACCGTCACCCCGGCTTCGATAACCGCTGTCACCACTTCCACCAAATAATCTCGATCAGCGCGGCCAGCATCCTCAGCATAAAACTCCACATCATCGGTATAGCGACGGGCATGCCGAACCGCCGCCACCGCCATGGCAATGGTCTGTTGCCTTTTATCCATCAAGGTAGTGCCATATTTATCGGCTCCAAACTTGCCCATGAGATGAATATCCGAGACCCCGAGGCCGGTATGGATCCTCCCCCTGGCCGCCCCTGCCAACGCTTTGCCACAAATATCAATATCCTTACTTACCGCTCTGGTCAGCCCGCAAATCACTGGCTCCCGCACTTCACGGGCAATCATCTGCACCGCTTTAAAATCTTGCGGTGACGAACAGGGAAAACCTGCTTCAATTACATCAACCCCAAGCCTTGCTAACTGTCGGGCAATTTGAACTTTTTCTTCAACCCCTAAACGACTCCCCGCTGCTTGTTCACCATCACGCAGGGTAGTATCAAAAACCATTACTCTTGCAGCCATCACTTTTCCTCCCTTATCTGAATCCAAAATAATAATAAAAAAAGCCCGCTACGGATAATCTCCGCAGCGGGCTTGATAACTGAAATCGGTGTTAATATCTAAATCACGTCAATTTCTCTCGCACGGCAGAGCGCCATTTACCTTGAAAGGCTGGTAGAGATAGGAGGAGGAGAGCAAGATGATCGCTGGGCGCAACAATACCAACCGCACGCATTTGCGTAAGATGATGTCGATCAGTTGTGAAATTGCTGTACTTAATCTGCATTGTCAATCTCGGATGATAAGTTAAATTGATTATTTGAGAGGGTAGAGGCGATGGGGTTGACTGTCAAGATATTTCAACCACCATCAAGGTTGCCGCCACCCAATTTCACCGGCTGTTTTATCCCCCACCATGGTCTGCCAAACACTGGTGGGCATCACGGACTCGGTGGCAGAAACAGGCACCGCCCCACCCATGATCTCGGCCCGGTTTTGCGGATAGCGTGGATTTGCTTCAGGTTGGGCATAGCCAACCGGGAAATAGGGCTGGCCGGTGGCCAGATCATATTTATCGGTGGCCCCAAAGGTATGCAGTAATTCATGCAGCACGATCACATTATTCCTAGCCGCAAATTGACTGTTGGCAAAACCGTTGACCACCCCGATCATCCCCTCCTTGATCCCCACCGACTGCCCCAGCTCCTGATGGGTGGCCGGATCAAAATAAGCAACAAAGATTCGCGCGTCTGGAGTCGGGCCTTGGTAGGTATCATTGGCCAAGGCCCAGTAACGCAGCTTGAGACTCCACCACACCACCGCAAGCAGATTGCCACCCATGGGCGGTTCAGGTGGTAGTTTGGCAACCTCAGGGGCCAGGTTAACTAGCAACGGGTCAGCCAAACTGACCCCATATTCTTTTGCAGCGTTATCGACAAACTCTGCTACCGGTACAAACTCATCCACTTGCAAGTCGGCAATATATGCAGCCACGGCCTCGCTGCCGTCACCATTGAGAGGATAAACTGCCACCCAGAGGGATTGATCCCAATCCGTGGTTCTAGTTTTAGTCTGCCAGGCATTGACGGCAACTAGAAACAAAATAAAGAGTAACAAAATGATCCGGATATTCTTAGCCATTACTTTTCAACCTTTAGAAAGTTCAGCATGAGACGATGATAACCCAGGCAACGCCCCCACCTTAACAAAACGCAGCCTGAGCGCATTGGCAACTACAGACACCGAACTCATGGCCATCGCCCCACCGGCAAGCATGGGATTAAGGGTGGGACCGCCAAACAAGAAAAGAACTCCGGCGGCCACCGGAATACCAATAATATTATAGATAAAAGCCCAAAAAAGATTCTGGCGGATATTGCCCATGGTGGCTCGACTCAAGGCCAAGGCGGTAAGAACCCCGCCAAGGTTGCCTTTCATCAAAACAACATCACCGGAATCAATGGCCACATCAATTCCGGTTCCCATGGCGATGCCAAGATCGGCGCGCGCCAGGGCCGGGGCATCATTAATCCCATCGCCAACCATGGCCACCCTGCCCCCCTGCCCTTGCAGTTCGGCAATCCGAGCCGCCTTATGATCGGGAAGCACCTGGGCAATAACCTTGTCGATTCCAGCTTGGGCGGCAATGGCCTCAGCGGTAACGAGATGATCACCGGTGAGCATGTAGACCGCAATTCCCATCTCCTTTAATTTGCCCACCACCGCCCGCGCTTCCGGCTTCAACCGATCAGCGATACCGAGCATTGCCGCCATCCTCCCGTCTAGAGCTAGATACAAAGCGGTTTTGCCGGACAGGGCAAAACGCGCAGCGATGCCTAAAACATCCTCAGCAAGTCCCGCAACCCCTTCTTCCTCCATCAAGGCAAGATTGCCAAGCAATAGTTCATGCCCGGCAAGTCGTGATCTTATTCCCTGACCGGGCAGAGCTGTAAACGACTCCACTTCGGCAAGGAAAAGGTTTTTAGCCACCGCCGCCCGCACAATGGCTTCAGCCAAGGGATGCTCAGACCCAACCTCACAGGACGCCACCAAAGCCAGCAATTCATCAGCTGCCGGTTGCGTTTGTAAAGGTTCAAAATCAACCAGTTCCGGGCGACCATGGGTCAAGGTGCCGGTCTTGTCAAAAACCACCGTAGTCACCTTTTCAGCCATCTCCAAAGCCGCACCATTCTTGATCAAAACACCAAGTTGGGCGCCACGACCGGCCCCCACCATGATCGAGGTAGGGGTGGCCAGGCCCATGGCACAAGGACAGGCAATCACCAGTACCGCAATGAAGATTCTCAAGGCAAAGGTGAACTGGGCATCACCAACAAAATACCAACCTAGACCGGCCAGCAAGGCTATCACCATCACGGTAGGGACAAAGTAAAAGCTGATCCGGTCGGCCAGATTTGCAATGGCCGCCTTGGATCCTTGCGCCTCACGTACCATGCGGATAATTCGGGCCAGAACCGTATCTTGCCCCACCCGCTCCGCTCGTACCCACAAGGCTCCGTTTTTATTAATGGTGGCTCCGGCCACCTTGTCACCAACCTTTCGCACCACCGGCAGACTTTCACCGGTGAGCATGGATTCATCAACGGAAGAAGTACCCTTTTCCACCATCCCGTCCACTGGCAACCGTTCACCGGGACGAACCAGAAGAAGATCACCCACCTCGATCTCGGCAACCGGAATATCCACCAGTTCATTTTCCCGCACCAAAACTGCCTGGTCTGGGGTTAACTGCATCAGCTTACCTATGGCATCCGAGGTTCTGGCTCGAGAACGGTACTCCAGATATTTACCCAGAGAAACCAGCGCCACCAACACCCCCGCCGACTCGAAATACAAATCTTTGGCCCGGCTCACTCCATCAATCCCCAACCCGATCTCAACCAGATTCCACAACGAATAGATAACAGCGGCGCCAGTGCCCATGGCAATCAGCGAATCCATATTCGGCCCACCACGCAGCAAGGCGGGAATACCCACTCGATAGAAATTACGCCCCGCCCAAAGGATCGGCAGCACCAGCAGCAACTGCAACATGGCAAAAGAAAAAGGGGCCGTTTGGGGGGCGATAGCATCCGGCAAGGAAAGACCAATCATTTCCGCCATGGCAACAACGAGCAAGATGGCGCCAAACGACAAGGCTGGGAGAAGATTTCGCCGCATCAGGGCAAGGTTTGCCAACACTTGCCGCTGTTGCTGGGGAAAACCTTCGGCAACCGAAGCCACTGCTTGGGTTACAAAACCGAGCTCATTGATGGTCTCACGAATCATCCGCCTTGAAATCAACTCAGGATCAAAACGAAACGAACCGGTTGCGGCAGCAAGATTGACTTGCGCGGCCACAACTCCAGGCAATCCACCAACAACCTTTTCTATCCGGGCCGAACAGGCAGCACAGCTCATCCCTTGGATTAAAACATCCAAAACCAATTGGGTCTCCGGCAAGACCAGCGCAAAGCCAAGGGAGGCGACCACCGCCGCAACCCCGTCAAGATCAAGACAGTCTCGGTCCCACTGGATATCCATGGTTTCCGAGGCCAAATTGACCACAACTCTCTCCACTCCCTCAGTGGCACCCAGTACCTTTTCAATGCGAGTGGAACAGGAAGCACAGTGCATTCCGCGAATTTCCAACTGTTTTTCTTCCACCATCTTCACGCCCAAACTCCAAGTTATACGCTTGTTGCATCTTGCCTGAATATTGATTAGTTTGTCCATTATATTAAGATGTAAACGAAACGCTAGGTGTCTAAAGATACATAACTATACTATTCAGCATGAGGCAACTCAATGCCGACTATCCGCATCAAGGGAATGAGCTGCGAACACTGTGTTCAGTCCGTCACCAAAGCTCTTGCCGCCATTGCTGGTCTTTCCAAGGTGGTCGTCAATCTGGAAAGTGGCGAAGCACGGTATGAGGAAGAACAACCAACGGATACGGCAGTCATCAAAAAAGCCATTATCCAGATCGGCTTTGAGGTATTGTAAGCCAATGATGAGAGATCCTGAGACCTTGCTAGAGATGTTTCAGAATCCATAGGCACTAAACTATCATGCACTTCCCTACGGTTAAGAACTGACTCATCTATGACGCCAATTGCGCCGCAACTTGACATAACCGTCATCTATTTCATTTACGGTCTCTCCTTCTTCACCTTGGGGATGGCCGTTGCCATGGAAGCAGGCCGAATTCCCATCCTTGCCGAAGCACGTATCCTGCGCCCCCTGGCCGTCTTTGGCATCCTGCACGGTCTCCATGAATGGATAGAACTTTTCATGATGCCGTTGGCAGCCCAAGGGATCCTACCTCCATCGGCCGCGTTTATTCGCATCACCCTCTTAACCGTTTCCTTCGCCTCCCTTTTCGCCTATGGGGTCAGGGCCATCCATTGGCCAAAACGGCCCCCGGCCGCAGATTCTTTAGCCGGACTGATCATTTTGATTGTCTATTTCAGTACCCTCTTCCTCGCTAACATGACCCCACGCCTAAATCCCGACACCTGGGCCAATAACGCCGATGTCCTGGCCCGTTACCTTATCGCTGTCCCAGGGGCCTTTCTCGCTGCCGCAGCCTTGCGCTCCCAATACCGACGCTGGCGCGACGATTATCCGCCCTTGGCTGGTTGCCTCAACTTGACGGCGGGAGGATTCTTCGTCTACGGTTTAAGCAATTTATTCGTCAAGACAACCGCCATCACCATCTCTCCTTATCTCACCGTTGATTTTTTCGAAAACAGCGTCGGCTTACCAATCCAATTTTTTAGAAGTATAACGGCGGCCATTGTCGCCATTAGCCTGTTACGAGCCATCCACCTTGTCGAACAAAAACGCCGCCAACAGTTAATCTCTGCCCAGCAAGAACGCCTGGACGCCTTGAACAAACTCCAGAATGAGCTTGAGAAAAGAAAGAAAATGCGCAAAGAACTGCTGCGTCACACCGTAATCGCCCAAGAGGAAGAGCGAAAACGCATTGCCCGTGAACTGCACGATGAGACCTCCCAGGCTTTAACTGCCAATAGCCTGCGGATGGAAACCCTGAAAACATTGATTCCAGAGAACCCGGTGGCCTACGAAATTATCAGTCGCTCCCAGGATCTCTGTCGCTCCATGGCTCGAGGATTACATCGATTGGTCCATGACCTCAGACCAGCGCAACTGGATGATCTCGGCCTGGTGCCTTCCTTACACTACCTCACGGACGAAGCGCGCCGGAACAACCACCTCATGATCAATATGAAGGTTACAGGCGACCCTCAGAGAATCGACTCTCTGGTAGAAACGGTGCTATTCAGAATTACCCAAGAAGCAATTACCAATATAATCCGCCACGCTCATACTGATCACGCCACCATCATCCTCGACTACACTCCCCAACAAGTAAGTCTGGAAATAGAAGATTTCGGTGGCGGCTTTGCCAACGAAAATATACCCATCTTCGGCGGTGGCTGCGGATTGGCCGGAATGCGTGAAAGAGCAGAATCAGTGGACGGAGATATCCTAATCATAAGTCAACCCGACCAAGGCACAAAAATAGAGGTGGTGATTCCCCTGCCGCCAGCCTCTGGCGGTTCGACAACGGATGGACGATGAAAGAAAAGAAACCCTCTCTCGAACCGGATCTTCCCTGTATCTGTTGCGGCGGTCAATCGATACTTACTGGCCGTTGACACCGCGCGTTAGTCACCTGCACGGTGTGCGGGCATGAAACATTGGTAGAACCATACCGCCAACAGATTGAAACCTGGCAAGAAGAAGTATGCGCCGCAGTGGCTACCGATGCAAAGCTTTCCCCTTGACACTTATCTCCTGTGCGTTGTAGCCATAGCAGGAGAAAAAATATCTCTTACAAAACGGACAATCCAGGAACAACAATGCCCTTCGCAGATATGATTAATCAATTTCAATTCCTGAATGACAATCTCATTGTCAAGCAACTGACCTTGATTGTTGTTTACAGTCTCATTGCCAAAGCCGCCGACCTCTTCATTGATCGGGTACTAAGGCGTCTGGCTGGCTATACCGATATATCCCTTGATGACCGGATGATCGATTTCGCCCATACCCCTTTTTGCTGGACAATCTTCATTTTAGGCCTGCAACACAGCCTCTTGCTGCGTCCGCTTCAGCCCCCCTGGCAGACGGTTCTGCCCGCAGGACTCAAGAGTCTCATCCTTTTAATCTGGTTCATCGCCTTTCTCCAGGCTTTCAATTGGCTGGCGGACAGCTTCCACAGCAAATTGCTCAGTCGGGGTAAAATCGGTAAAGATCTTTTCCTGTTGCTCAAGAATATCTTACGGGTGGTGACCGTTGCGGCCGGACTGCTCTGGTTGCTGGCCATATGGCAGGTTGACCTAACTCCGCTTTTCGCTTCAGCCGGGATTGCCGGCATTGCCGTAGCCCTGGCGGCCAAAGACACCCTGGCAAACTTCTTTGGCGGCATTAGTATCTTTGCAGATAACACCTTTAAGGTTGGCGACTACATCATTCTCGACAATACTGATCGGGGCGAGGTGGTGGAGATCGGCATCCGCTCCACCCGGATCAAAACCCGTGACGATGTTTTGATTACCATCCCCAATTCGATTCTCGCTAACTCCAAGATCGTCAACGAAAGCGCGCCGGTGCCGAGTTTTCGGATTCGGATACCGGTTGGGGTAGCTTACGGCAGCGACGCCGACAAGGTTGAAAGAATACTCATGACAATTGCTGCCAAAAATAAAAACGTCGCCAAAGAGCCTCAACCACGGGTGCGCATGCGTGCCTTTGCCGATTCGTCAATAAACTTTGAACTCCTGCTCTGGGTAGACGACCCTCGGGTCAAAGGACTTGAAACCCACCATTTGCTTAAGAGTATTTATCTTGCCTTTGCCGAAAACAATATCACCATCCCTTTCCCGCAACGGGATCTGCATATCATCCCCGCCGCAAACCCTGAGAACATAAACAGGGAGAGCGCTACGCCTTAATCATTTCCCCGCTCAGCAAACATAAAAAAACCCATGCGGCCTTGTTGGCCGCATGGGTTTTTTTTATTCATCGACAACCGCTCTTGCGGTGTAAAACTATTTCCAGATCTTGGCACCACCACGCTTGCGCAATCGAATGGACTTAGGAGTGACTTCAACCAACTCATCATCATTGACGTAAGAGATGCAGTCCTCAAGACTCATCACGGCAGGAGGGGTGAGAACAACATTCTCGTCAGAACCGGAAGCGCGCATGTTGGTAAGCTTCTTGCCCTTGGAGGGGTTAACCACCAGATCATTGGAACGGCAATGCTCACCGAGAATCTGGCCGGCATAAACCTTTTCACCAGCTCCCAAGAAAAGCTTGCCGCGATCCTGGAGGTTAAAGAGGGCGTAAGCGATGGTGACGCTGCTACCTTCCATGGCCACCAGGGCGCCGTTTTTACGATTAATAATCTCGCCGGCATAGGGGCCGTATTCGGCAAAAACATAATTCATGATCCCCATCCCCTTGGTATCGGTCATGAACTGGGTACGGAAACCCAACAGGCCACGGGTGGGAAGTTTATAGACAATCTTGGCCATGCCGTTTTCCTGGTTCATTTCCAGCATCTGCCCTTTCAAGCCACCGAGCTTCTCGATCACCGAGCCCATGAAGTTCTCATCGACATCAATGGTCAGCTCCTCGTAAGGCTCAAGGGTCTTGCCATTCTCCTCACGCATAATAACCTGAGGCCTGGTCACCTGGAACTCATAGCCTTCCCGCCGCATGGTTTCAATGAGGATGGAGAGATGCAACTCGCCGCGCCCAGAAACCCGGTAGCCCACCGCATCGGTCAACGGTTCCACGGTCAGAGCCACGTCCGAGAGGGTCTCCCGCCGCAACCGCTCCTCAATATGTCGAGAGGTAACAAACTTACCCTCAAGTCCGGCGAAAGGAGAATCGTTGGGAATGAAGTTCATGGAGATGGTGGGCGGATCGATCTCAAGCAGCGGCAAGGGCTGCGGATTATCGACATCGGTGAAGGTAACGCCAACGGTTACTTCATCCATACCGGCAACAGCAACAATCTCACCAGCAATGGCGAGATCCGTTTCCACCTTAGCGTCGGCTTCAAAACGGAAAAGTTTGGAAATTCGAGCCGGAACCAGCTGACCATCACGCATGGAGACGACAATATTCTTATTGACGTTCATGGTGCCACTGACCACCTTGCCGATACCAAGACGGCCCATATAGGGAGAATAATCAATGGAGTTGACCTGCATCTGCAGAACTCCGGCAGGGTCACCAGATGGCGGCGGAATAAACTTGACCACCAGCTCGGAAAGAAGCTCCATGGTGGTTGCTTCATCATCGGGATGATTAACCGCAAAGCCAGCCTTGGAGGATGCATAAATAACCGGGAAATCGAGGAGTTCTTCAGGAGCATCAAGTTTGACAAAAAGATCGAATACCTGATCAACAGCCCAGTCACAACGAGCGGCGGGCTTATCGATCTTGTTGATCACTACGATTACGGGCAATTTATGCGACAACGCCTTTTTCAAAACAAAATAGGTCTGCGGCATGGGTCCTTCCTGGGCATCTACCAGCAACAAGGCCCCGTCCGCCATCCGCAGGACGCGTTCAACCTGGCCGCCAAAATCAGCATGACCAGGGGTATCAATAATATTGATCAAATTATCTTTATAGAGATACGAACCATTCTTGGATGAAATAGTAATGCCTCGTTCACGCTCCAAATCCATGGAATCCATCATCCGCTCTTCAACGGCCTGATTTTCACGGAACATACCGCTCTGTTTAAAAAGTTGGTCAACCAGAGTGGTTTTGCCGTGGTCAACATGGGCGATAATTGCAATATTTCTTATTTTGCTCTGTTCCAAGGTATGGTCTCACATTCGTAAAGAGTATTAAAAAAAATCCCCCGCCTTCCTGAACCTTGAGGCGAGGGTTTAATAAAAAACGGGGTAATATATAACAGATAAATGTTTACCGCAAGGCAAAACATCATTCAACCTGTTGTTTGCCGCTAAATAGTGTAAGGTGCCCATCCTAGCACCGACCTTCATGGAGAAAGACAATTATAGGTTTGCAACCAAACAAAAAAAACAGGTAGGATGAGTTGCACAAGGTGATAGGCATCATCTTCCACCGCTTCAGCTCAACCGAAACAGAGAGACAACAAATGAAAAAATCTATTATGAGAATATTCCGGGGGGGGATTGTTCTCCCGCTGTTACTCACCGCAGGCCCTGCCCTTGCCGCTTCCTGTCTTAATGGTGGTTGTCACCAGTCACTGGTCACCCCTCGCCACTTGCATGGCCCAGTAGCCGCCGAGATGGCAGGGGCAACAGGCTGTATTGCCTGTCATACCCCCAAAGGAAAAGTCTGCAGCAAGAACCAGGCTGGGGAATTCACTTTTGACAAGAAAGGAAAGGAGATGTGTCTGCTCTGCCACGGAGCCGAAATGGCCACCGAGCATACAACCACCCAAAAGAATTGTCTTCGCTGCCACAACCCGCACGGCTCATCTAAAAGCTCGTATATGTTACGAGAAGATCAATAAACAAAAAGAGCAATTATTCTGAGATGGAGTACCGAGCCAGATATGAACTCAGTTGCGGGAAACCACAGACAAACGCTTCCGTAGGAGTTTCCTTGCCCTTGAGGGTAAAGGTTCGGGGAGAAAAAAAGGCATTTACTTCATCCAGATATGAGGCCGTTTCGCGACCGACAATCAGGTCAACTCCATCCTCTTGCGAAGTCATCCCTTCAAGGCGGAAGACCACATTCACCATGTCACCCACCACCGTATAATCGCGACGGCCACTGCCGCCCATATTGCCCACAACTGCCTCACCGGTATTAAGAGCACTGCCGATTTCTAGTTTCAAAGGTGTTTTCGGCCACTTCTCACCCATGATGCCAGTGGCGTCTTTGATGGCCATTACCGCTTGCATTGCCGATAGGATAGCGCTGCGTTGATCCTTGCCGCCGATCCACATCGCCATCACGGCATCACCAATGAACTTGTCGACGATCCCCCCATGGTTCCTAACCAGTTTCGTAACCTTGGCAGACCAGATTTGTAATAATTGGGAAATCTGCTGGTCACCTAACTGTTCGGACAAATGGGTAAAACCATGGATATCACAGAGCAGAACGGTGACAATCTCCTTCTCCACAAAAGCTACCGTCTGATTGTCAGCAAGCTCAACCTCATCAATGGTTTGCCCCGCCAGCGCTAATTCGTCTTGCAAGAACACAAGCTTGGTTTTTCCGATACCAACCATATCGCCGGTACGAAGCGGAGTTGGGGTATAGATACGTCGACCATTTACGGTGGTGCCGTTGGCGCTGCCGAGATCAATAAGATTATGAACGCCGTTTTCTTCAACCTGAACCATGGCGTGTTTACGGGAAACCCAGGAAAACGGCAAGACGATGTCATTACCGTCCGCCCTCCCCAACCGATAGGTATTTTTGCCAATAAAATCCCACCGTTCAAGCTCACTGCCCTGCTCATTCATTAGGGTGAGAGAAGCGGCAGATTCGGCCACATTGCTTAATACTGAACTACTCATGATAACTCTCGGTAAACAAATTATTGCAAACCTTTGATAATGGCAACAATCTCGTCTGGATCCGGCATCCGCCGCTGGGTTGCCTTGGAAAATATCTCTCGGCCATCAACCACAACCACAAAGACACCGCCGGAACCGGCAATTAACTGGATTTCAGCCCCTAATTGTCGTTGCAAATAGTCTCCCAAACTGGAGGCCTTGGGCAAATAATTTCACTGTGCACAATAGGTAATTTCAATCTTCATGACCAGTACCTCTTTTCCTGTTGTTGTCCAACAGTCTTTGCTTTAGTATGCAAACTTCTTGGTCGTTCCATACCGCCCTACAGCTTCACGAATCCGTTTACGATAGCACAACCTTACGACCATGGGAAAGAAGACATTACCATAATTTGTTTTTACTTAAAAAAATACTCCAAGCCCGATCGCACAATGACGACAAACGTTGTCGCTCAAGCTTTCAGCCACCGGGCCGGTAGAATATTCTGATTGCCCCATGACCAGCAAAAATTATATCGACGACCCCAAACTTCTTATTCTGCGTGACGCCCTTGACCAACAGGAGGAAGAACGGTTCTCCCCCTTAGCGACCTTGAGCAGAAACGGCATTCGCCGTACAAAGGAGACCCTACCCGGACACCGGCTGGCCTTTGCCGTTGATGCCGACCGGATTCTCCATTCCCGCTCCTATACCCGATACATCGACAAAACCCAAGTTTTCTCATTGGTAGCCAACGACCATATTACCCACCGGGTTCTTCATGTCCAACTGGTTTCAAAGATCGCCCGCACCATTGGGCGCTATTTGTCCCTCAACGAGGATCTCATTGAAGCCATCGCCCTGGGCCATGATATAGGTCACCCGCCGTTCGGCCATGACGGCGAAACCATCCTGGCCGAACTCTGCTTGGAACATGGCACCAATTCTTTTCAGCACAATATTCAGAGCGTGCAATTCCTTGATCGACTGGAAAAAAAGGGGCTGGGCTGGAACCTGACCCTCCAGACCCTTGACGGCATTCTCTGCCATGATGGCGAGATCCACAACCGGGATCTAACTCCAGATCGATCTCTGACCAATTTTGCCGATTTTGACCACAAACTAAATGGCAAAGCAAACCATCCAGAGCTGGAACTTGCCCCCATGACCATTGAAGGTTGCGTGGTCCGTTTTGCTGACACCATCGGCTACATTGGCCGTGATATTGAGGACGCCATTACCCTGAAGATCATTAAACGTTCTGATATCCCCAACCAATGTCGAGACATTCTCGGCGACAAAAATGGTACCATTGTCTATCGTCTGGTGGCAGATCTGATCAGCAACGGCAGCAACGACGACAAAATATTTTTCAGTGCTGACATCGCCAAAGCCTTGCTAAATCTGAAAAAATTCAATTATGAACAAATCTATCGCAACCCAGTTATCAAAAAAGATTACGAATCCATCCGGATCTGTTACGGTGTTCTCTTCGCAACATATATAGATGATTTGCTGAACAAGAAAATACAATCGCCCGTTTTCACCGACTTTTTGAATGACAAACCAACCTCTTACACGGATAACCATGTCCCGGCGGCAATAGTAAGAGACTTTATTGCCGGGATGACGGACAACTATTTCCTCAGAACCGCCGCCGAACACGGCTGCCAGATTCCCAACAAAACACCACTCTAATATAACGGCTAACCATGACAGACCTTGTCAAAAAATTACGCATCCAGAAGCTTCTGCCCGGCGAAAATACCGTCATGCTGGTGATCGCCATCACCATTGGTGTCACCGCCGGTTTTGCCAACATCCTTTTCCGCATTGTCACTGAGTTGGTGCATGAAAACATCTTCGTCCGTGGACACGAATTGCTCTCCCTCGACGCAGGAGACTGGCATCGCTTCCTCTTGCCCCTAATCCCCATGGCTGGCATGGTGCTACTCATTCCTATCTCCCTCATTTTTCCCGGCGAAGCCAACGGCTACACCTTCACCAAGTTCTTGCGCAAGGTCAATCTTGAGGGCGGCTTCATCAAATTTCAGGCCATCATTGTCAAGACCATTTCCACAGCCCTTACCATTGGTACCGGCGGTTCGGCAGGCGTCGAGGGCCCCATTGCCACCGTGGGCGGAGCCCTTGGTTCTCAGGTGGGACAATTCTTCAAGGTTTCCGGCAGCCGGATGAAGGTTTATATCGCCGCCGGTTGCGCCGGTGGCATCGGCGCCATGTTCAACGCCCCCATTGCCGGCATCTTCTTTGCGGCCGAGATCGTCCTTCTGGGCACCTACGAAATATCGTCATTCTCTGCCCTGGTGATATCTTCAGCAATGGCCACCGTTGTCTCGCGAGCCTACTACGGCGACACCCCGGCCTTTCCCATCCCCAACTATCAACTGGTCAACCCGCTGGTGGAAATACCGCTCTACATCCTGATGGGCGTTATCATCGGCATTATTGCCGTCTTCCATATTCGTATTTTTTATGGAATCCGCGACTGGTTTGCCACGCTTGCCATCAACCCGCAGATTAAACCAATCATTGGCGCTTTAATCATCGGCACCCTCGCCATCTCCTTCCCACAAATCATGGGCGACGGTTATAAATACATCGAACAAGTGCTTTCCGGCCAGGGAGTACTGTGGGTAATGATCGTCTTGATCTTCTTGAAGATCTTTGCCACCGCCATTACCTTGGGTAGCGGCGGCGCGGGTGGTGTTTTTGCCCCGGCGCTCTTTATCGGCGCCGTCATCGGCGGTGCTTTCGGCTGTGTCGCTAACATGTATCTTCCGGGCCTTACCGCTTCTCCTGGCGCCTATGCGGCAGTGGGCATTGGCGCTTTTCTTGCCGCGTCAACCCATGCGCCGCTCACCGCCATCTTTCTTCTTTTTGAAATGACCGGCAACTACCTAATTATTATCCCGATTATGCTTGCCAGTATCATCGGCACCATGGTGGCCAATCGTCTCAATCACGATTCCATTGACACGGTTGATTTCAGCCGCGAGGGCATTGATCTCCACGAAGGACGTGAAGCAGCAATTATGCGTTCCATCAAGGTTGGGGCTATGATCACTGAAGACGTTGACTTTATCAGTGAAAATGCCAACGTCGATCAACTACTCAGGATCTTCAGTATGGCCAAGGACAGCTTTTATTTCCCGGTCATCGATGACACCGGCCATATGATCGGGATCATCTCCATGCAGGATGTCAAAAGCATCATCCATGACGAAGAACTCCGCCTTAATGCCCGGGTGGGTGATATCTGTGAACGAAATGTAATTACCATCACTCCGGATGACGACCTCTACACCGCTCTAACCTATTATGATGTCAAAGGCATTGAAGAGATTCCAGTGGTTGAATCGTCAACCAACCGCTGGGTGATCGGAATGATCAAACGACGCGATGTCATCAATGCTTACAACCGCGAGGTCCTTAAACGTGGGATTAGCGAACGAACCGCATCTCTTCCCTTGAAATAAGTTATAAAGGGTGTATCATAAATTTTGTGGCGGCTTGACCTGCAGTCACACCAGAAGGCCAAGTGGGATTTTTCCCCCTTGGCCTTCTTCTTTTTTCACCAAATAGGAATGTGAACCATGCAACGATTGCACGGAGCCATGCGCAGTCTGGCCGAAGAAACCATCCTGATGATCAGTGTTTTTAAGTGGTTTGTCCTGGCAACCATTATTGGGGTGCTGGTGGGTGGCGGCACTGCAGCCTTTATCATCGTTCTGGAAAAAGGCACGGCCTGGTTCCAGGCCTATCCCAACTATTTTTATTTTCTACCCGTGGCCTTGTTTGTGAGCTCCCTTCTCACCGTCACCCTGGCCCCGGAAGCGGAAGGACACGGTACCGAAAAGGTCATTGAAGCGGTGCACCGCCGCAATGGTCATATCAAGGCCAAGGTGGTACCGGTTAAAATAGCCGCCACCCTGGTAACCCTGATTGCCGGCGGCTCAGCAGGTAAAGAAGGTCCATGCGCCCAGATCGGCGGCGGTATCGCGGCAAAGGTGGCCGACGTCTTCTGCTTTAACGATATTGATCGCAAGAAACTTGTCATCTGCGGCATCAGCGCCGGTTTTGCCGCCGTATTCGGTACCCCCATTGCCGGAGCAATCTTTGGCATTGAGGTTCTCTACATCGGTAGTTTGATGTATGACGTTCTCCTCCCCTCATTCATTGCCGGGATCACCTCCTATCAAGTCTCATCCGCCTTGGGGGTGACCTATTTCTACCACCGCATTGACCTGGTTCCCACCTTTTCACAACTCTATTTTATCAAGGTTGTCATCGGTGGGATGCTCCTGGGTTTATGCTGCCTGCTCTTCATTGAAAGCATCCACACCTGCAAAAGATTCTTTGACCGGCTGCCGGGCTGGCCACCGCTTAAAGCTTTCGTGGGTGGCATGATTATCGTCATTCTTGCTATCATCTTCAGTGACCGTTATCTCGGCCTCGGTCTAGATACCATTGAGGCCACGCTTAACGGCGTGCCGGTGAACTGGTGGGATGCGTTCGTCAAAATCATCTTTACCAGCATCACCATAACCTTTGGCGGCAGTGGTGGCCTGGTGACGCCGATCTTTTTCATCGGCTCCACATTCGGCAGTCTGTATGCAACCATCATGCATATCGACCCTGCCACCTTTTCCGCCATCGGTATGGTCAGCCTGCTGGCCGGAGCCGCCAACACCCCCATCGCCGCCAGTATTTTGGCCATGGAGCTTTTCGGCCCCAAGATCGCCCCCTATGCTTCGGTGGCCTGTGTAACCTGCTTTCTGGTCACTGGTCACCGCAGCGTATACCCATCGCAGATTACCGCAGCGATGAAGTCTTCTTCAATCCGCGGCAATCTTGGCGAAGAGATCGAGGAGGTGGAAATGGAGTTCATCATGCGCAAACACACCCCCACTAGTTACATTGTCGAATTGGTTAAAAAATTTCTCAGCAGAAACTCCTGTA
>JAQYVW010000136.1 GCA_030145325.1 Desulfurivibrionaceae bacterium | reverse complement strand
GACCAAGGGTTTGATGGTGACCGGCCCCAGGGGCTTTTCATATTTCACGGTGGTGTAGTAGATGGTGCTGTCCCGGGCCGAGTGCCGAAACGGATCGTCGGTGAGTTGGCTGATGTCGCTGTCGAACTGTTCAAGGCTTAAAGTACCGGGCAGCTCGATTTCCGCCTTGGTCGCATTAAGATTCAACTCCAAGGAGGAGTTATCGTCAAAAGCACTGCCGAATTTCACCCCTGCCTGGTTGGATTCGAATTCGTTATGCTCCCGCCAGCCGTTGGAGGATTTATGCGTCCCGGAAAGCGTGGCATAGACGCTCCCTACATGGCTGCCGTATACCGCGCTCAGCAACGTGGTGTCATCGCTGCCGTATCCAATCTTCAGGCTCTTGATTTCTTCGAAGGGACTCTTGGTGATGACATTGATGACGCCACCAGCGGCGTTGGCCCCGTACAGGGTAGAGTTGGGGCCCTTGGTCACCTCAACCTGTTCGATGAGCTGGGTGTCAACAAAGTCGAGCCTGGTGAAACCGTCCGGGTCGGTGATTGGTACGCCGTCGAGCAGCACCATAATCTCCCTGACTCCATAGCGGGCCTTGAGTCCGGCGCCTCGAATGATGAGCCGGGCGTCATATCCACCGCTTCGGCTCTCAGCCTGGACACCGGCCACGCCCTCCAAGGCTTCCTTGACGCCGATCAGTCGCGAATCCTCAATGGTCTCTTGGCTAACCACGGTGACCGCCGCCGGCACTTCCCGAATAGAGCGCTCGCTCCTCGTGGCGGTGACCACAATCTCTTCAAATTCATGTTTGATCGGTTCCCCGTCAGCACCATGGGCGGATTCGACAGCAGCTAGTAGTAGTGCGCCGCCTAAAAAGAATAGTGCTCGTCTCATAATGAATCTCCTCACATTGCTGGGGCGGCCAGCAATCTGTATCAGGAAAAAATTTACTGCAAATATCTAATTACCTTTCTGCTTAATAATTCTTTCAAGATTAGGAAAAGTTTACTGTAAAAATGTAATTACCATTTCTCCTTATTAATTATTTCAACATTGCCATTAAAAATAAAGGGGAAAATATATTTAATATGCTTAATGATTTTCTTTCTGTGGTCAGTATGACTATCGCGACAAATTGCCACAGTAGTTGGTGATATCAGAAGCAGTATGAAACTAGACCTGAACTATGGTTGTTCAGTGCTTATGAATGGTGAACCAGCGTTGTTTCAATTATGAGAGAGAACTTGCAAAACGTTCCCCGCTTTCTTTTTCGTTTCATCAAGTGGTCATGGCATATCGGTGCTTGAGCTTTCTCAGCGCTCTTTCAAGAGGTGAGGTCAAGGAATCTGCCAAGCGATACCGATTTTTGAAGCAGTTCCGCCCCGAAGATCTGGAAGATGTCCTTTCTCTCATCATAGCTGAAGGTGGTGATCTTGGGCGACAGGTTAGCCGAGATCAGGAGACAGGCCATTCTTAAGGCTATGTTGCGCTCTTGACGTTGGAACCTACGAGCGTCAACTCCGGGGAGGCTTCTTCCTGGGCGTTTGTCAACAAGGATATCTCAGGATAGGTGAAAGAGGGGACAACAACGAGGCCAAGGGCGATCAAAAAGTGTTACCCCTCTACCGAGAACAAGGTGTAACCTATGGACTAGGACTATACTAAAAACAGCTTTTAACCAGGCACTGTGCGTGGCAGCAAGAGGCTCTTTTCATTCCACGCCCTTTCAGGGGGCGGTAACTGAGCTTAAATGCTTGGGATGCAAGAAAAAAATACCAGGAGAATTGCTATGGCGACCTTATTTGACCAAACCACGATCAATGGCATGACCATCCACAACCGCCTTGTCCGCTCAGCTACCTGGGAAGGGATGTGCGAGGCAGATGGGCGACCCACTGCAAAGCTGGCAAATTGGTATAGGGATCTCGCCCGCGGCGGCGTTGGCTTGATTATCACGGGATATAGCTTTGTCAGGCCAGAAGGCAAACAGCTCCCTGGCAAGATGGGGATCCACACCGAAGATTTTGCCCCGGAGATGAAAGCCCTCACCAAGGCGGTGCATGACCAGCAAGGGAAGATATGTATCCAATTGGTCCATGCCGGTGGGCAGACGGATGCCGCCACCGCCCACCGCCAACCTCTGGCGCCATCAGCCGTCCAGGTTGACCAATTTCCTGAACTTCCTCAGGAAATGTCAAAAAAAGATATCGACGAGGTCGTGGTGGCCTTTGCTGATGCGGCAAGACGGGCGAAAAGCTTTGGTTTCGATGCCGTCCAGCTGCATGGCGCCCATGGTTATTTGATCAATCAATTCCTCTCTCCTCTCACGAACAAGCGTACGGATGAATACGGCGGCAGTATTGACAAACGCTGCCGGTTTCTCCACGAAGTTTATCAGGCCGTCCGGCGCGCAGTGGGTAACGATTTTCCCGTGTTGGTTAAGCTCAACGGTGCCGATTTTGTAGAAGGCGGCTTGCGTATAGAAGATGCGGTCTATGCGGCGACACTCTTGGATAGTGAGGGTGTCGATGCCATTGAGGTGAGTGGCGGCACCTCAGCCTCGGGGGACAAAACTCCGGTGCGCATCAAAATTGAGAAGCCAGAGCAGGAGGCTTATAATCTTGCCCTGGCCAAGCAAATCAAGAAGGCGATCAGCTGCCCGGTGATGGTGGTTGGCGGTTTTAGAAGCTTTGAAGTGGCGGCAAAGACTGTGAAGGATGAAGGTATTGATTATATTTCCATGGCCCGACCATTCATCAGGGAACCTGACTTGGCGAAACGGTGGGGGCAGGGTGACCACGCCCCGGCCAAATGCATATCCTGCAACGGCTGTTTTCAGCCGGGCTTTAAGGAAGGGGGGATCTACTGCGTGATTGAGGCAAAAGAAAGGGCGAACAAGGCATAATATTATCCTCGTTAAACGTGGTCTGCCCTCTGTTTCGCACAAATCAAGACAACAAGGAATGCAATGATGAACAGATATATGTTGATGGCTTTAATCGCAGGGATGCTGTTTTGGGCAGGGAATGTCGGAGCAAAAGAGATCAGTCTCAATCCGGGCGAAACATACCGTCAGGGAGACCTCACCGTCACCTGCGGTCAACCGTCCGCTGATATACCCTTGGCCCTCAAGGACTGCCAGTACTGGGACGATTTTAACAAAGAATGCCTGTTTGAAAAAACAACCTATATGTATAGGAATATTGAGTGCGTTGAAGAATGCCAGCACTGGGATAAGTTTTTCAGCACCTGCCATTACCAGACAAAGTGTACCTTCTACCCGGCCCAGAAGTCCTTTGTCCGCACCACATGCGAAAAGTTTGACGACTTCAATAAAGTCTGTGTGCAAACAAAGGATACGAAAATAGGGCGTTGAGGCAAAATAAGTCGGTTATTTTATTAGGGGAAATCGCTCATGACCTCATCACAACCAAGCAACCCTAAATCGCTATCTTCCCCAATGGCCACTGATCGCACGTTGCCGAGCGGTATTTGGATACTCGGCTTTGTCTCGCTGTTTATGGACATATCATCCGAGCTTGTCCACAGTCTCTTGCCGGTCTTTATGACCACGGTTCTCGGCGCATCCATGGTCACGGTTGGCATTATCGAGGGTGTGGCCGAGGGCATCGCCGCGACCACCAAGGTGTTTTCCGGAGCGGTCAGTGATTACTTCAGGAAACGCAAACTTCTCGCTGTGATTGGCTACGGTCTGGGAGCCCTGACCAAACCGATATTTCCACTGGCGACAACCATTGGTTGGGTGTTTGCCGCCCGCTTTGTCGATCGCATTGGCAAAGGTATTCGCGGCGCCCCCCGTGATGCACTCATCGCTGATATTACCCCACCACCACTGCGGGGTGCAGCCTATGGTCTGCGCCAGGCGCTCGATTCAGTAGGGGCTTTTGTCGGGCCACTGCTGGCGGTTGTCTTTATGGTCTTGTTGGCAAGCGACATCAAAGCGGTGTTG
>JAQYVW010000135.1 GCA_030145325.1 Desulfurivibrionaceae bacterium | reverse complement strand
TTTATCATGAGCGGTGCTTTTGGTGGCTTGGACGAGATCGTCAAAAAGCGGGAGCAGCATCGATCCATGGGATTTGAGTCCACCGTGACCTCTAAAAAAGATACGGCCCGGTTTCTTAAAAAAGTTCGCGCCGAGGATTTGATCCAGTTTGGTTTTGAGAGTGAGTTTGTTGGGAGGTTGCCGGTGGTGGCGGTTCTTGAGCAACTCACCGTGGATGATCTAGCCGAAATCCTCCTTAACCCCAATTGTGCAGTGGTGGTGGGCAAGAAGCAGGATTTCAACGCCTACGGGATCAAGATCCATTTTGAGGAAGAGGCTTTGCGGTTACTGGCCGAGAAGGCGGTGCAAGAGCAGACCGGCGCTCGTGGCTTGGTCAGTGTGATGGAAAAGACCCTGCTCTATTTTGAAAAGAAGCTTCCTTCCACCGGCATCGCTTGTCTGGTGGTGACTCCAGAACTGGTGGAAAATCCTGCTGCGGAGCTGGTGAAATTGCTTGCCGAGCCAAAGTGTCAGGACTCGCACTGTCAACGCTGGCATGAGCTGGCCGAAGATGAGTTGCAGGGAATTGAAGAGCGAATTATGCATCAACAAGGTGATTATCTTGCCGAGTTTGATGTGGCCGTCACCCCAGCTCGTCTGCGTTTGATGGCGGAGCGCTGTCAGAGTGACAACCTCCCACAACTTGAGGTCTGTGACATTATCATTGACCGGGTCTATGATATCAGGCAATGTGCGGCAGATCTTGCCAAGCGTTGCGAGATTAAGATCTCCTTCAGCGAGGAAGCCATTGACCATATCCTTGCTCGACAGCCGTTGAGCAGTGAGGTCATTGTCTCTATCTGTGAGGAGTTAGGCACTGTCTTTGAGTATGGACTTCGTCTGCTTAGCGAGAAAAAGGGGATGGACGAGGTGGTGATCACTGCCGCCGGGGTGGATGCCCCGAATCAGTTTGTCAACGATCTGGTCAATAGCAAATTTAAACTAGATTAACGGTGTAAGTCGCCGTTGTCGTTACTATTTACAGGAGAAAATAATGGTCTTTCCCGAATATCGGCCCCGTCGCCTGCGTAAAAATGAAGTGTTCCGTTCCATGATCAGGGAAACCGTGATCACCCCGGCTAATCTTGTCTATCCTTTGTTTGTGATGCCGGGCAAAAACAAGCGGGAGGAGGTTTCCTCCATGCCCGGTGTTTTCAGACTCTCTGTTGATCAACTGGGCAAAGAGGCCAAGGAGTGCATGGAGTTAGGGGTGAACAACGTTATCCTTTTCGGGCTGCCGGAGAGCAAGGATGCGGTGGGATCCGGGGCGCATGCCAAAAACGGGATCGTGCAGCGCGCCATCAAAGAGCTGAAAAACAAGGCTCCGGAGATGGTGGTGACCACCGATGTTTGCCTCTGTGAATACACCGATCACGGCCATTGCGGCATCCTGATGAACAAGGATGTGGACAACGATGCCACCTTGGAGGTTCTGGCCCAGACTGCTCTTTCCCATGCTCAGGCCGGGGCGGACATGGTGGCTCCATCTGATATGATGGATGGACGTGTGGCCGAGATTCGCGGTATCCTTGATGAAAACAACTACCAGAATATTCCTATCATGTCTTATGCTGTGAAATATTGCTCTGCTTTCTACGGCCCGTTCCGTGACGCCGCAGATTCCGCCCCCAGTTTCGGTGATCGCCGCAGCTATCAGATGGATCCGGCCAATACCCGTGAGGCCATGCGGGAAGCAACCCTGGATGTGGACGAGGGCGCTGATATCTTGATGGTGAAACCGGCCGTGGCCTACCTCGATATCATCAGCCGGTTACGGGATGAGTTTGATCTGCCCATCGCCGCCTACCACGTCAGCGGTGAATACGCGATGATCAAGGCGGCGGCGGCGAACGGCTGGATCGACGAAGAGCGGGTAATGGCCGAGACCCTGCTTTCCATCCGCCGCGCTGGCGCTGATATTATTCTTACTTATTTTGCCAAGGACATGGCCAGGTATCTGCGCAAGTAAACGCTGGATAATGATTAGAGTTAAACAAAGTGGGCCACCAGCTACGGCTGGTGGCCCACTTTGTCGTTTGGGTACAGTCACACCCCCCAATAAGTGTTATCGGGGTGCGCTAATATCCAGCAGAAGATCTTTGACTATATCTTTTTATTCACTTAGGTACTACCGATTCGTTTTGTGCACCCTTCGCTTTGCGCTTTGTTGAGTTGGAGATATCCTCGAATATTGCGCGTGAATAACTACTTAAAGGGCGGCGATGGCGACACCAGCAGTGGTGGCTACCTTGAACATAATATCGGCGATGTCCTTAACCATACGCATATACGGAATTCTCTCAAAGTCTTCCGGTACTACTATGGTGTCACCAGGCATAAGTACAGTGGATGAAAATCTTGAAAATGAAAAAAGAGAGCTGGCGTCCTTGGAAATAACCTCGCCATTGGCCCGCATGATATAGATATAATCTTCATCCGCAGTTTTGGTAGGTCCGCCGCTTTTGTTTAGATAGTATTTAACGGTCTTATTCGGTTCATAGAGGTAGGCGCTGGGAGAGTAAATACTTCCTGTGGTTGCGACAAAGTTCGGTTGCCGTGGAATGTAGAGGGCGTCTCCGTCTAATAGTGAAAAGTCATAATCACTGCCGCGGAAGGAGGTTAGGTCCGACAACTTTATTGATACCCTTCCTTCGGCTTCTATTTTCTTAAGTTTATCAATGAGCCCTTGCATTGCAGCCTGCCCTGCTTTGGATGATTTCACATCTGTTATGCTTGTGGCAGTCTGGGTTGACTTGCTGAAAGCTTGTTGGCTTGTAAGTTCCAAATCTTGGATTAACGAATTGATACTTTTCTGTTGAATATCTGCAGCCTGGGGTGAGGTGTATTTGGCCCCAAAAAAGTATGCCTCCTTGGTGATACCGCCTGCCCGTTTTATCAGGTCGGATATGTGTTCGTTGTCGTTGATGCGATAGCTGCCGGGATATTTTACTTCACCGCCGATGGTGACAGTTTTGAACGCAGTTGCATCCTTAAGAATGGGTACTATAACATGGTCGAAGGGTTGTATGGTAAAAGCGCCGTTGCTGTCGAGGTCCAGAGTAATGTGGGTGGTGGTCAAGGTTTCGTTAGCTATTTCTTGGCGACTTAGTTCAATGCGTTGGGTGTTGGCTCCATACTTTTCCCCGCCGGCGAGTCCAATGACGGCCGCGAGGGTCATCCCCGGTTGGTATGGGATTTGCCCCGGCAACCAAACGGCGCCGCTAACCCCGATTTCTTCATGAATTCCCAGCTCCTCACGGGAGTAAATCCTGATGACGTCAAAGGGCTGTAAATCCATATCAAATTCATGGTTAAATACCTTGTTCAATGGAAATCTTTTAGCCACCGAACGAGTTGTCGTTGGGTTGTAGCGACGTAAAAGGCCAAAGTCGGTTACAGCATCGTGTTTTAGTATTTCAGGAGAGGTAAGTATTTGGCTGAGTTTCATCTGGGGTTCATATTTGAGAACGTAAGGCATCCAGACATGTCCTTTTAGTCGAATCGTTTTGGCATTGACAGGGGGAATGTATTGGAGCTCTATGAGGTCGCCATCGTTAATTGCTATGTTTTGCCATGTGGACGGATCCTTTTGGGTGTCGATATCTTTGACAACATATTTTTGGTTGTCTTGGTAGCGACGAAGCAGCATTCTGCCGGTAAATCCTTGGGGCAGGATGTTGCCGCATAGTTTCAGGAGGTCGCTTAGCGAGGTTTTCGGCAGTATTTCAAAAATCCCTTCTTCAAGAACTGCTCCGGCTACCGCAGCAGTTTTTTGTAAGCGTGGCACAAAAATGACGTCTCTGTCTTGTAATCCGACATCGTTACTTCGATTACCATGCAGCATAAGTTTGTAGAGGTCAACTGTTTGAAACGGTTTGTTGTTGCGATACACTTGGATGGTACGTAATGATCCTGTCTTTTCCACACCTTGGGCGGAAAGTAGACCGTCGATTA
>JAQYVW010000134.1 GCA_030145325.1 Desulfurivibrionaceae bacterium | reverse complement strand
TCCAGCCGTTGATTAAAAATTTCGTTAATAAGAGTCAGGCTATTATCAAGTTTCAGATCTCTTGGGGTTACGCTGTCAATTTCAGCCGCAAAACTCGCTTGAAATACAAAAACACCTATTAAAACGAATAAGATTATTGTCTTGAGCATATTACTAACTTAACATTTTATCATGTTTAATCATCCGATATCAAACGACATTCTTCAGTCAATGGCCTTAATCTCGACATAGCAGTCATTCAGGTGAGACCGCCACTCTGAACAATCAATTTGATGAATTAAAATAAATTGGGGTCAGAGAACAATTGTTGCTCATAATAGAGTTACTTGTTCTTTGACCCCAATTGCTTGGATAACTCAACACCAAAAACCGTCTGCCAGCCCTTCTTTCTGCAGTTGATTGAACTGCCACGTGTTTGCCTTACTTACGGCGGGGGCAGACAGGCGGCGGGAACTCCTCTGTGCAAGCGAGCGGTGCGGCGGCCAGGCACTCCTCCGGCTCACAGCAGGTATAGCACACCCTTTTTAAAGCCTGGACGCTGAGCAGCTCTATGCGCGGCGCCAGATATTCATTTTTAGGCTGCTCCGTCCGCAACAAATCGGTGGAGAGATATTTTTTATTGTCATCGGCAAAGACGGTGGCCACCACCGCCTCGCCGCCCAAATCGTTCTGGGCCAGCACCGCCCCCAAAAAATTGGCGCCGGACGATATGCCCACGCCCAAGCCGAGCTCAGCGTCCAGCTTCTGGGCCATGATAATGGCATCTCCGTCAGCCACACCGATAACCCGGTCAAGGCTGGCCAAATTGAGCAGCGGTGGGAGATAGCCATCGGAGATACCTTCGATGCGGTGCTCGCCCGCAAGGGTACCGCTGGAAAGCAACGGCGCGCTCTTTGGCTCCAAAGGGTGGGCCAAGATGGCCGGCGCCATCTCTTTTAAAAAGGCGCCAACCCCCATGACCGTGCCGCCGGTGCCCACCCCGGCCACAAAGGCTTGCGGCGTCAGGCCATGAAACTTCAACTGCCACCAGATCTCCGGGCCGGTGGTGCTGTAATGGGCCTGAATATTGCCGACACTTGCGAACTGGCGGGGCAGGAAGGCACCTGGCGTATCTTCGGCCAGTTCCTCGGCCCGGCCAATGACCTCGGCTAACGAACATTCTTTGCCAAAAGTGACGATATCGGCGCCGTAGGCCTTGAGGATATTGTAGCGCTCGCGGCTGACCCAGTCGGGCATGAAGATGGTCACCGGGTGGCCCAGGTTGCGACCCAGGGCGGCAAAGGCAATGCCGGTGTTACCGCTGGTGACCTCGATGATCGGCGCCGCCGGGCTGAGCTCCCCGTCTTGATAGGCCTGGTCCATAATGCCATAGGCGATACGGTCCTTGATGCTGCCGCTCATATTGAGATGCTCGGCCTTGGCGTAGATGGTACGCCTAGCCCCGGCAAGGAGAAAATCTATAGCCAGCAGGGGCGTATTGTGGATCAGGCTTTTCAGACGTTTAAGCCGAATGGCAGTATCCAGCATGGCATTTTTCCTCATCTTCTAACCACGACGGTGGGGCCTGATGGCCAGCCCCCTACAACACCGCTTGCCGTCATAGCTCTTTGTCACCACAAAGGACCTGTCGTTTTTTCTTGTCAATAACCGACCGGAACCACCCTAGGACGTGAATATGCCCGAAGTGGTTCCGGTCAAAGTCAATTATACGGGCAGGCAATATATTAGTCTCACCAGTAAACGGTCTATTTCACCTCGGCAATGGGCTTGTCACGATTCAGATAATCTTTCAAGCGAATGTCTCCCCGCTTATGGGGGTTGGGAATAGTTTTTGTCGCGTCAACCCAATCATCACACTTAAAATCCTTTATAATTTCATCCTGACAACTTTCATTGAGCGGTCGACTGCGGATGTCATTAACATGCACCCATTGATAATAGCGGAGCTGAGACAGGGAGTATTACCCACTATTCTGCCCAAATTTATCGATGCAATGCACGGAAAAATTGATTTGCCGAAGATAAGGCAGAAATTGACAACGGAATTGTTGGCAAGAAAAAGGGCAGAAATTGGGTCAGGGGAGTTCCCCCCCAGTATCCAGACAACTCCACCCCAAAAACTATGACCTCTGCCACCCAAATTTGACGGGCAGCCCAGAGTAATCAGCTCAAGCTCATGGCTCGCAATCTTTGCATGAAGAGGGGGGATGCAAGGGCCTGATTTTTTTTTTGCTATTCTTGAGCATCAAGAATAGCAGGGAGGGGCCGCACCTCGCCAATAGCAAGGTTCAGCGTGCTTGCCATTTCGTGAAGATTATTTATACGCTGCACCGCTTCCGGGTGGCTGGCAAAATAATGTGCGAGCACATTGCCTCTTTTCTTGTCATCCGGTTTCATTGCCTCAAAAAACTCCGTTGCACCACCCACATGTCCGTAATAACAACCCAAGATCTGCAAGGCCTGCTGATCAGCTAAACTCTCCCGTTCCTGGGAATACTGGGCCTGACTGAAACCTACGGTGGGGGTGAAGAGTTGGGTAAGGTTCGATCCAGCACCCGTCATTAATGCTGCCACCGTAGAAAACACTATGCCCCTGCCCATCCCCCGGAGATGATCCCGGTTTTTGAAATGCGCCAGTTCATGGGCAAGAACAAAGGAAAGACCATTTTCGGACATCACATTGTCCAGCAGACCGTTGAGCACAAAAATCCGCCCGCCAGGCAATGCCATGGCATTCGCATCATCCGAATCGACCAGGTGAACTTTTAAGGGATAGGCAAGATGAGTGCACTCCTGAAGCGCATCAACCATGTTCTGCAGTTCCGCCTGTCGCGGGTCACTGCCATCTTCCAATTCTGACGCTGATGCACCAACAGAGGAGAACATCATAGCCTCCATCTCCGGCGAGATATAATCCACCGCCCGATCAACAAACAGACCCAGAATCCAAAAGACGAGCAGCAGAAAAATCGTTATCCCCGAAAACAACAAAACAAATTCCCTGACCGGCTGGTCGTGGGAGACATTATCATTATCCTCAGGGAGCGAAGGCTTATATTTCATGGCATCATTTATAAAAATAGACTGCAGTACCGTAGGCCAACACTTCCACGGAGCCAATCTGTTTGCCCCGGCCTTTGGTGATAGAAGATGTTTCCAGGCGCAGATTAATAACCTGATCCGCCCCAGGACAGGACTCCTTCATCCGTAGCACAGCCTCTCGTCTGGCCCGGTCGATCAGGGTCTCATACGACTGAACGTTGCCGCCGAAAATATTGCGAAGACTGGCGAGAATCCGTTTAAAATAATCCACCGACACCACCATGCTGCCGTTGACAAGATGAGCGCGCTTGATTCGCCGACCGTCATCCAAGAGATATTTACTGGCAGAGGTTGGCAGCTGCACCAAATGTTTCTCGCGCTTCAGGATGGATTTGTAATGCCTCTTTTCAGCGTGGCGGCCGAAAAAATAGCCCAAGGAAAGGAGAATGGCAAAAATTATTAACTGTTCCATAGCCCTAGTCCACCGAAACTGCGGTGCCGTACACATAAATTTCCGCAGCACCAGCAGCAACCGAGGAAGTAGAAAAGCGAACATTAACAACAGCATTGGCGCCAAGCTGTTTCGCCTGGGATTTCATGCGCCCGATGGCTTCATCACGAGATTCCTGCAACAGTTCCGTATAGCCTTTAAGTTCGCCGCCGAAAATATTTTTGATGCCAGCCATCATATCTCGGCCGGCATGTTTGGCCCTCACCGTACTCCCGGAAACAACACCATAAAACGTCGTGATTTTCTTCCCTGGAATTTCTTCTGTGTTCGTCAGAAACATATTTTCTCCTTAGTAAGGACAACCATACGCCGCGAGTCGTAGCGTATGCAAAAAAGTTGTCTTTGATATTTACAAGGGGGCCAGTATCTCCCCCCAACAACTCTAAAAAGCCAAGAGCGGACTTGACCTTTTTTACTTTTTAAAAAGGAAGCACCAGCAAGTGAACGTTTCCAGTTCCTTTGT
>JAQYVW010000133.1 GCA_030145325.1 Desulfurivibrionaceae bacterium | reverse complement strand
AAACGAATGGAGATGTTATTGATTTTGAAACAGCAAAACTTGATAACTTATTAACTTGGGTTACCTTGATTACACAAGGTCATGTGAATGAATCAAAAATATACCAGGAAGCGTATATGCTTGAAAATCGATTCTGTCCAAGAAGAATCGCCATTTCAATATTTCTGAAAAAGTAAGTACAGATTGTACAAAGATAGTATTCACCTGACACCTCCATTTTCACCATATCTCGCATTGATGTCGTTAATTACCACCTGTAGGTCGTCAAGATACTCAATCCTTGATGCAGACACATTGTCATCACAAGGAAATACCGCTCCCTGATTCTTCACCATCGACTGCAACCGCTCAAGTGCGCAACGGAACTCCAAAGCTCTATCTCTTGCATCGTTAAACTTTTTCATCTTAATCTGTTGTCGCTTAAACACACTTTTTACTATTCTTCTGATATTTCTTCTGATTCGAGCCGCATCGAAAATCTTTTTCCCCAACCGATACTCAGTGTCAGCCAACAAGCAACTGCCTGCGCCGCTAGCCTGCTTGTGGTGCAACCTATAGGTAACCAAAGACTCTTCAATGACAATGGGATCAAATAAAAAAAAGGCTATCGCACATATCCACCAGTCGTGCCCAACACAGGCATATCCAGGAAACGGCTCAAAAAAAAATTTCAACTGCCGGGTGAAGGTGAGGGTGAATCCGGGAGAAGGGGTAAGAAGGCGCAACAAAACATCCTGCCCATCCTTCTTGGAAAGGGGATAAGCTAGGGGACTTATCTCCCAATAATTTGGCTTTAACTTGGTGCCATCCGCATACATTAAGCCAGCGTTATGATAACAAAGGCCAGCCAAAGGATTTTCAGCCAATGTCCTGACGCAAATTTCCAACTTCTGCGGGTGCCAGACATCGTCTTGGTCGGATAGAGCGATATAGTCCGTATCACAGAGAGATATTGCCTTTGCGAAGTTCTTCACCCATCCCAGGTTTTCTCGATTCCGGAACAAACGTATACCAGCATGATGACCAGCGTACTCTTCGACAATTTCCGCAGTTCTGTCCGTCGATCCATCGTCGACCACAACAATACGATACGGCTGAACGGTCTGATCAAGGATGCTCTCTAGCTGTGCCTTGATATATGGTTCTCCGTTATAGGTGGTGAGAACCACGCCTACAGTATTTGACACATTTTCACCTAACTGACTCATTGAGGACAAGTTCCGACAAAAGTTTTTGATAAATATCTCCAAGCCGACTGCTGACACTATCCCAACTGTTTGCCTCAGCTACGATCCGGGCTCGCTGGCCCATGCTGTGTTGCGCTTCCGGCTGCAGCAGGATGTGGATCCCGGCGGCAATGGCAGCCACGTCTTGCCTGTTAACAATAACGCCGTTCTCACCCTCGGCAATCAGATCCTTGGCCCCGACTCGGTCACTGACAAGAACGGGTATCCCAGCGGCCATCGCCTCCAACACCACCATACCAAAGGTATCAAAATCAGAGAGCATGATGAAGAGATCAGCAGCCATATAGGCCTTTTCAACGCCGTTCTTCCAAACACCGGCAAAGATAACGGCATCAGCAAGCCCCAAATCAACGGCCTGCTTGGTGAACTTCCGCCGATCCCCCTTGCCCAACACCAACAACCGAGGCGGTTTCTGCCAACGATACTTGCTCGTTACCACATGTAGCGCCTCAATGATCCTGGACAGCCCCTTCAGCTCAAAATTCATCCCCACAAAGAGAATGACCGGTTCATCCTCATCAAGACCGAATTGCTCTCGCACCTCAGTCCGCCATTGTTCACGCTGATTGATCCGGAATTGCTCAAGGTCAACACCCGGAGCCAAAACCTCCACGCCCCCCCCCCAACATTCGGATATTGCTCGACAAACTTTTCACGAGCCAACGACGAAACAGCCAAAAAACTTCGACAGCAACCACTGGTAACAAGGCACTTTTCAACCCAACAGGTACCATAATCGAACAGACTCAACCTCTTGCCACGAACATCCTCAACCCAGCGCCGATGGGGAATTCCGTGCATGGTAAAGATGTCAGCGCGAAAGATCCGTTCATGACTGTGAATTAGGTCGAAACCTTGCCCCGCAATAAGCCTGTTGACAAGAAAAGCAAAGCTGATCGTAGTTAAAAATTTCGGAAAAGTAATCCAAGGCACCTTGTGAAAGGTGACCCTGTCAGACAGAACACGCCACTGATTAGCAAAAACATGAATCTCAAAAAGCGGGTTTTCAGCCAGCCGCTCCGTCACCTCCGCAGCGAAACGCTCGCCGCCTCCGACCAGACCATACTTGGGAATGACAACAGCAATTTTATAGGGTGGGCAGTCAGCCATAGAATAGATACCGGGTTAACCAAGATTACCAGAGGGAACTACAACTTAAGCAGGACAAAAGAGCAAGAACCCTGCCCCCCTCTTCACCTCCGAACAACGAAACCTCTTATAATGTCAAGGGCTGCAATGCGGCCGCAACAGCAGGATAAACCTCATCTACCTCCAACTCATTAAGACAAAGACTGACATGGCTGTTTTGACATCCAGTGCACCGGCATGGTAGGCAAGACAGTCCTTGTTTGCAGACCACCCGATGCTGTGGGCCACGAGGGGCCCATGAGGATGGATTTGATGGACCATAAATGGACACAGTCGGCACCCCAACCGCAGCCGCCAGATGCTGGCCGGCACTATCAACTCCTATAAAGAGTTGACAGCACTGAAGGATGGCTGCATACTCGCTGAGCGTCGTTTCCCCGGCAAGATTAAAAACCCCTTCGCCCACCGCATCAACAATAATCTGCGCCCGACTCCGTTCGTCGGGTGTGCCGGTGACAATTACCGGCAGCTGCCATACATCCCGTATTCTACGAATAAGCTGCACGTATTTTTGTTCCCCCCATTCCTTATACTTCCACAAGGAAAAGGGTTGCAGCGCAACCGGTAACAATCCGTCCGGCGTCACCCCCGCCTTCAGGAGGATCGCTGCTGCGACAGCCTGTTTTCCAGGAGGAACAAAAAACTCTGGCCAAGGATGCCTTGCATGGACCCCATAGACTTCCAGTAAATCAAGAAGATAACGGGAAACATGCACCTCCGGGGAGTACGGGAGGTCATAGAGATCGGTGAACAACAGGTTTCGCCACCAGGGAGAAAAATAAAAACCAATCCGTTGCCGAGCCCCAGAGAGAACAGCAAGAATAGCTCCACGGGTGCCAGCCCGCAAATCAATGACAAGATCAAATTGATGACGTCTCAATTCGGCAAAAAAATTCCACTGGAAGGTAGTCCCGTTACGGAAACTTCTTTTTGGGGCAGAAACCACAATCACACCGTCTGCCCACGGGCACAGCTGGATCAACTCCGCAGCCTTGCCACGAACC
This sequence comes from Desulfurivibrionaceae bacterium, assembly GCA_030145325.1. Taxonomy (GTDB): domain Bacteria; phylum Desulfobacterota; class Desulfobulbia; order Desulfobulbales; family UBA5123; genus UBA5123. The sequence continues at coordinate 738 of JAQYVW010000133.1, read as the reverse complement.
GCCACCATGATCTTGGCGGCTGGAAATTGTTCACGCAGTGCCCGAATACAGGGAAAAGAAAGAACTAGGTCACCGACATCGCCGAGCTGGATCAACAGGATACTGTGGACAGCCCCGACAATTCGCTGATTTCCCTTTACAAACACATGCCCCTCCTCTGATCGCACACAGCAACACTCACCTCAAGCCAACACATACTCACTATGCCAAGTATCTTGTTCAGCCTAACTCAACTCTCCATACGTATTATGCTAAATTTTGCAAAACATAGACAACATACATTCGTTTTTATGGAATACAAGCAAATCTATAACACAACCAACGCTACTATCAAAGAAAACCTATTAAATCTTGACGTTTCCACTTGCCGCAACGGATACTATAAAGTAATTGCGTTGATCACTTGGCAGCACTCCCAGCATCCACTTATGGAAGTATTCAAAACACAGCCCTAAAAAAAACATCGAGATTACGAATAGACCTGACAAATCACTCGGAAAATAATAAGATGACAATCTATTTCGATGAGCATTAACTGCAAGATCCCCGGCACGGACCTGATGCAGAACCAAGCGGAATCCGCTTACAACTCCCACGAGACCGCCTAACACATGACAACACCGGACAAAAGCCCCCCTCCCATCACTATCACAGACCATGAGTTCGGCCTTCTGCGGAAAATGGTATATGACAACTTCGGCATCAACCTCACCGAGCAAAAACGCTCGCTGGTGGTTG
>JAQYVW010000051.1 GCA_030145325.1 Desulfurivibrionaceae bacterium | reverse complement strand
CAAACAATCAAGAGAGCAAAGACAAAGGATTTAATAATACCGAGACTGATATCCTTATTGACCACACTATGTTGCATGCTCACAAAATAAGCGCCGGGATTGCCATCGAGTAAAAAAACCCCGGCAACATACCCTCCATAAATCCCCACCACACTGAAGATCAGAGTAAGCAGAGGCACAGCAATAAGAGTTGCCAAAAATTTAGGGGTGATCAGGTAACGAAAAGGATCAACAGCCATGCATTCCAAAGCATCAATCTGCTCTGAATTACGCATAATGCCAAGCTCAGCACACATGGCGGAACCGGCCCGACCGGTAACCATCAGAGCGGTAAGCACCGGCCCCAGCTCGCGGATAAGGCTTAAGGCCACCGCAGAACCAAGAACACCTTCAGCGCCGAATTTACGCAAGGTATAATAACCCTGCAGGCCAAGCACCATGCCGGTGAAAGCACCGGTAAAGAAAATGACCACGATGGAATTGGCACCGATGAGACGAATCTGGCGAAGGAGCTCATTGAAACGAAAGGGCCGTTTAAAAACGCCCAGCAGGGACAACAACAAATAACGGCCCATCACCCCAAAATCCAGGGTGTAATAGAGAGCCGAATTCCCCAATCGTTCAATGGCGTTAAAAATCATCTAGAATTGACCAAAAAAAGAGGCGAGACAAAAGCCGCACCCATAAAATTAAACCTTATCTTACAGTTAAAAAAAACTTTAATGAACAAAGATTAAATACATTAGCCGCTTACGCTTTCTCATGTCAAGAGCTTGTTAGCTTGAGCAGGCACCGACTAACCAGAAGGTCGAGGCGACATAAAAAAAAAAGGTTAGTCGCAAGCGACTAACCTTTTACTATTAGAATGGCGGGGCCGACGAGACTCGAACTCGCGACCTCCGGCGTGACAGGCCGGCATTCTAACCAACTGAACTACGACCCCGCAGAGTCTTTAAAACATGGTGGGCGGTACAGGGATCGAACCTGTGACCCTCGGCTTGTAAGGCCGATGCTCTCCCAGCTGAGCTAACCGCCCGCGCTCTTGTGGGTGACTTTTTAACAGCACACCCCCCGTTCGTCAAGCAAAAAACAGCAACAATCACAAAAAGATATTCTAATTCCAAAACATTCACAAAATTAACCAACCAACACCGCCGCAATCGCCCTAATGAGCTACATTAACGGCACCCGCCTCAGCGCGGAAAGAATCCAGCGGCACATCCTTAAAAAGGACCTCCCCTTCAGGTAACAACAACGCTCTCTCCAATACCTCATCCATATGGTCCATAAACTCGATGGTGAGACTTTTGAGAATCTTCGCAGGGATATCCTTCAGGTTCCGCTGGTTCTCCTTAGGGATAAGGACAGTCTGGATGCCACCACGCCGGGCCGCTAACAATTTTTCAGTCAACCCGCCGATTGGCAAAACCCGACCGCGCAAGGTGATCTCACCGGTCATGGCAACATCTCGCCGCACCGGCAACCGCAACATGGCAGAAACAAGGGAGGTAGCCATGGTGATGCCTGCAGAAGGCCCATCCTTGGGGATGGCCCCCTCTGGAACATGGATATGGATATCCAGTTTCTGATAAAAATCCGGCGCCAGCCCCAAACGCAAGGCACGGGAACGCACATAGCTCAAAGCAGCCTGGGCCGACTCCTGCATCACCTCGCCAAGTTTACCGGTAATGGTAAGCTTGCCATTGCCGGGCATCAACACCGTCTCAATCTGTAATAACTCTCCTCCCACCTCAGTCCAAGCAAGACCGGTGGTGAGCCCAAGAGCATCTTTCTCCTCAGCAAGGCCAAAACGAAAACGGGGCACCCCAAGATACTTAGCAATCCCCTGCGCGGTGATCCGAAACTTCTTGTCAGTGCGCTTCTTCAACCGCTCATGGGCAACCTTACGACAGATGGCAGCAATGGTCCGTTCAAGATTACGAACCCCGGCCTCCCTGGTGTAACGCTGAATAATCTCTAAGATAGCCCGGTCCTGAAAGGTAATATCCCCGGTGGTAAAACCGTTTTCCTGCAACTGCTTCGGAATCAAGTAATCAAGGGCGATACGCAGCTTGTCTTCCTCGGTATAACCATCAAGCTTGATCACTTCCATCCGATCCTGAAGCGGCAAGGGAATAGAAGGAAGGTTATTGGCGGTGGTGATGAAGAAGATATCGGAAAGATCATAGTCCATGTCGAGATAATGATCATTGAAGGTGTCATTCTGTTCGGGATCAAGAACCTCTAGCAGCGCCGATGAAGGGTCACCCCGAAAATCGGTACTCATCTTATCCACCTCATCCAGACAGAAGACCGGGTTATTAACCTTGGCCTTTTGGATAGACTGGATAATCTTACCGGGCAGGGCACCAATATAGGTGCGTCGATGGCCACGGATCTCTGCTTCATCGCGAACACCGCCAAGGGAGAGACGAACAAACTTTCGCCCCATGGCCCTGGCCACCGATTTACAAAGGGAGGTCTTCCCAACCCCAGGCGGGCCCACCAAACAGATAATGGGTCCCTTGATTTTTTTTACCTGAGCCTGCACGGCCAGATACTCGAGAATCCTCTCCTTGGGCTTCTGCAAGCCAAAGTGATCGTGATCAAGAACCGCTTCCGACTCAGCAATGTCGATCTCGCCCTTGGTCTTGTCACCCCATGGCAAGCTGAGAATGGTATCTATATAATTACGCACCACCGTCGCTTCAGCTGACATGGGTGGCATCATCTTCATCTTTTTAAGCTCTTTGGCAACCTTGGCGGCAGCCTCCGTAGGCAGATTCCGAGCCTTGACCTGCTCCTCAAACTCAGCCATCTCCGAAACCGGGTCATCCTGACCACCACCCATCTCCTGCTGGATCGAACGCATCTGCTCGGCAAGATAGTAATCCCTCTGGGCCTTATCCATCTTCTTCTTAACCCGGCGGCGAATACGATCCTCAATGACGGTGATCTCTTTTTCCCGGTGCAAAAAGCCCAGGACAAGATCCATTCGGTCAAATAATGAATACGCTTCCAACAGTTGTTGTTTTTCCTCGGCCTTCACCGGCAGATGCGAGGCAAGGACATCAATGAACTTTGCAGGATCATCAATGGAAAGAAGTGACTTCACTACCTCTTTGGGGATTTTTTTATTTTGCTGGGCAAACTCGCCAAAAACACTCTTTACTTCCCGGAGATAAGCAACACTCTCAGAACCCGCCTCATCATCGGCAGGCAAAGCAACTACTTCGACCCGAAAGAAATCTTCGGCATCAAGGAGTGATTCAATCCTGGCCCGACTCTTTCCTTCTACCAAAGCCTTGATCGTGCCATCCGGCAAGGGTAGCAACTGTAACACCGTGGCCACCGTTCCCACCTGATAGACGCCATCCACGCCGGGATCATCAACCCCGGCATCCTTTTGGGTGGCAAGGAAGATTCCGGCCCCCTCCTCCATGGCACCCTCAAGAGCCCGAATGGATTTCTCACGGCCAACGACTAACGGCGCCACCATGTGCGGAAAAAGGACGATATCCCGTAAAGGCATCATGGGATACTGACTAATTGTATGTTCCGTAACCATAAACTCTCTCAGAGGCTCAGCCTGCGACCTCAAGCACTCTTTTTTGTTTCATTCTCATAAAGAACAACCGGGTAATCACCGTTCAAAATCACCTGCTCACTGATTACACATTCACGTACTTCTTTCTCCGAGGGCAGCTCGTACATAACTTCGAGCATCGCCTCTTCCATCACCGCCCGTAAGCCACGGGCGCCAGACTTTCGCTTCACGGCCTCCTGAGCTATGGCCGTAAGGGCTCCTTCGGTGAAACGCAAGCGGATCTCGTCAAACTCAAACAACCGCTCATACTGTTTGGTCAGAGCGTTCTTCGGCTCGCGCAGGATGCGAACCAGATCCTCCTCCTCCAACTCTTGCATGGTCGCGATCACCGGCAGCCGCCCAACCAGCTCGGGGATCAGACCGAAACGCAACAAATCTTCCGGCTGCAACATGGACAATACCTCGCCAATCTTCTTCTCGACCTTGCTCACCACCTTGGCCCCGAAGCCCATGGACTTGGTGCCGGTTCGCTGCTTGATCACACTATCAAGACCCACAAAGGCGCCACCACAGATAAAAAGAATATTGGTGGTATCAATCTTTATTAAATCCTGCTGCGGATGCTTACGGCCTCCCTTGGGCGGGACACTGGCGATGGTGCCCTCAATAATCTTGAGCAACGCCTGCTGCACGCCTTCACCGGAAACGTCTCGGGTAATGGAGGCGCTATCCGATTTGCGGGCAATCTTATCGATCTCATCAATATAGATAATGCCACGGCTGGCTCGCTGGACATCATGATCAGCGGCCTGCAAGAGGCTAACCAGGATATTTTCCACATCCTCACCCACATAACCGGCTTCCGTGAGGGTGGTTGCATCGGCCATGGCAAAGGGTACGTTCAATATCTTGGCCAAGGTTTGCGCCATCAAGGTCTTGCCGCAACCGGTGGGTCCAGCCAAAAGAATATTACTCTTCTGGAGTTCCACCTCGGCATCCTTGCCGAAGTGCTTGGCGTCAACGCGTTTATAATGGTTATGAACAGCAACCGACAAAACCCGCTTGGCCTGATCTTGACCAATCACATACTCGTCGAGATGGGCCTTGATCTCTTTGGGCTTCAAAGATTTAGCAGGAGTATCTATAGCAATCTCCTGCTTCCGATCCTCACTGACAATCTCGTTACAGAGGTCAATGCATTCATCGCAAATATAGACGGCAGGCCCGGCAATCAGCTTCCGAACCTCTTCCTGATTCTTCCCGCAGAACGAACAAAGTACATCTGCGTCGTCTTTGTGATCCTTGCTCATATCACACTCCTTCTTCGAGATTCTCCCTCTTGGCGAGGACCTTATCGACTATGCCGTATTTTTTGGCCTCAGCACCGCTCATAAAGAAATCACGTTCGGTATCGCTACCAATCTTCTTCACTGTTTTGCCGGTATGGTGAGCGAGTATCCCATTGAGATCCTTACGCATCCGCAATATTTCCTTGGCATGGATATCAATGTCACTGGCCTGGCCCTGAAAGCCACCCATGGGCTGATGAATCATGATCCTGGAATTGGGCAAAGAGTAACGCTTCCCTTCTGTGCCGGCGGCCAGCAAAACAGCCCCCATGCTGGCGGCCTGCCCCAAACACAGGGTAACGATATCACATTTGATATACTGCATGGTATCATAAATGGCCAAGCCAGCAGTCACCACCCCTCCTGGGGAATTGATATAGAAGGTGATATCCTTATCCGGGTCCTCAGCTTCCAGAAACAGCAACTGGGCGACAATTACATTGGCGACATCATCATTAACCGCTGTCCCCAAAAAGATAATCCGCTCCTTAAGAAGCCGGGAATAGATATCATAGGCCCGCTCACCGCGAGGGCTCTGCTCCACGACCATGGGAATCATACTCATGCTTTTTCTCCTGTCGCCTCTTCTGCAGCCACGGTCTTGATGGTAGCTTCAGCACTCAGAAACTTAAGAATTTTCTCATTGAGCAGCTCATTCATGTACGGCATAAGATCGTCTCGTTTGGCAAAGAACTTCTTAACCTCATCAAGGGGCATCTGATATTTTTCAGATATCCTCTGAAAGCCTGTTTGAACATCGTCGTCGGTTACCTTGATATCTTCCTGGTCAGCAATTTTCTTCAGGATAAAATCGCCACGCACCCGCTTTTCGGCAACCCCCTGATACTCTTCCGTCAACTTGTCACGATTAAGGCCTGCGGATTCAAGGGTCAACCCCTGATTTTGCAGGCGAGTTTCCATTTCCTCAATCAACTGCCCGACCTCGTAACCCACCAACCGTGTCGGCACTTCAAATTCATGCTCTTCAAGCAACTTGCCCATCAACTTGTCGGTAAGAGTACCAGCCTGATTATTCTCTTTCTCAGCCAATTTCTCTGCCCGGATATGCTCTTTTAAGGCCGCAAGGGTTTCGTGTTTGGCATCCACATCCTTGGCAAACTCATCATCAAGATCAGCCAGTACCCGCTCTTTAATGTCCTTAACGGTGATCCTGAACTCGACATTTTTATCGGCCAGAACCGGATTGGCAAAAGATGCCGGGAAAGCGATTTCACGGGACGTTTCCTCACCCTTATTGATCCCAACCAACTGCTCTTCGAATTCTTTACCATTACGCCCAGAGCCAACCTCCACCGAGTAATCCACCCCGGCTACCTGCTCCATGAGGTTTCCTTCGTGATAGCCCTTGAAATCGATGATGGCCATATCATTGTCCTGCACCGGCCGATCATCAACGCTACGCAACGGCGCCATCTGCACCCGCAAATTTTCCAGTTCGGCGTCAACCTCATCATCGCTAACGGCAAGCTCAGGCATCTCCACTTCAATCCCTTTCACCTGACCTAAATCAAACTCAGGCCGTACAGCTACTTCAGCGGTGTACAAAAAGGTGCCATCGGCAGCAAACTCCTGGGAGGTAATCTCTGGATGGACAACCACATCAATCTTGGACTGCCCCAAGGCATCAAAGTAACTGTCCTTAACCAGATCCTCGCCTACTTCCTGCTTGACGCTGTCTCCATAAGTTTTTTCCAGAACCTTGCGAGGAATCTTACCCTTCCGAAAACCCTTCAAGGCAACGGTGGAGGAGAGTTTCTTATAAGCACCCTCAATCTTCTTGCTGACACTTTCCTCGGGCAGAACTATTTGCAGTCGTTTGGTAAGTGAGCTGACATCTTCGACGGTAACCTGCATATAAAACCTTCCTTTCTTTCAACTTTAATAAATGACAAAAACACGAAAGCCCGATACAGCAGACCCGTGACTAATTTTACTACCTCCGGCATCCTATCCGGCGACAAAGCACCACCGGCCAAACGCATCTTTGGCTAGGGAACTGTATCCGATCCTTCTTATAGTATATTGATACATAAGACAAGAAAAAGGTTCAGAACTAATAGGAATACGGCATCAGAACGATTACCGTCAAGATGGTGCGAGAGGGGGGAGTCGAACCCCCATCCACTGAGTGGGCTGGATCCTAAATCCAGTGCGTCTACCAATTTCGCCACCCTCGCCCGCAGACAAAATAAACGACTTTTCCCCTCCAGTCAAGAACCACCGCACAAGAACCGTCACGACCAGTTACCGAACACCGCCATTGCCATCATCTCAAAATCGTTGACATCTCCCCGTATCCCTGCTAGCTAGTAGGCCTAATTACAGGCATGGTCAACCAAGCTGACTTAACACCCTCGCAACCATCCAAAGTCAATAAACTCAGCATTTAAGCCATGCCGACAGCCCTTTCCGGGATGGAAAGCATCCATTTCCGCAAACTCTAAAAAATTTAAAAGATAATCATCATGACAACCATTGCTGCAACCGATTTCTCCCGCCCAGTTTTTAAAGCTAACGGCCTACCGACCCTCATCGGTAGCCTACCTGTTCCCGACCATCAACAGGGGTTGGAGATGATCTTTGCTCATACCCCGGCCATTCCACTCTGGCCACAACTGCCCGGCAACCCCCTTGAAGGCATGATGCGCCAGTTCATCGAAGGAATGCCTGGCATTATTGATGGCCTTGATCGCACCTATTTTGATACCGGCGGTGAAAATTTTGAAACCGAACTCCTCGCTTTTTTTGAGGATTACCTGGCCGCAAACGAAAACCCGGACGAACTGACCAACTCACGGTTTACGGTCAGTGAAGAACGGGGCGGCGGCCTTTACCGGCTCAAAGAAGAACTGACTAAGCAATCCGCCATTCAGGCAGTGAAGGGACAAATAACCGGCCCGTTCACCCTCCTGACCGGCCTGAAAGACCTGGACAACCGCCTGGGCTATTACGACCCCACCATCCGCGAAATGGCAGTTAAAGGATTAGCCGCCAAAGCTGCCTGGCAGGTGCGCTTTTTAAGAGAATCAGGGCTGCCCGCCATCGTCTTCATTGATGAACCAGCCTTGGCAGGACTGGGCTCCTCTTCCTTTATCAGCATCTCCCTTGAAGATATCGGCCAGGATCTAACCGAGGTAATCGACGCCATTCAACAGGCGGGCGGCTATGCCGGAATTCATGTCTGTGCCAACACCGACTGGGAATTCCTTCTCTCACTGAATCTGGATATCCTGAGCTTTGACGCCCACGGTTATTTTGACCGCTTGGCCAGCTCAAAAACAAAGGTTCATGAATTTCTCCAACGGGGCGGCATTATCGCCTGGGGCGGAGTTCCAACCTCGGCAGCAGATGCGATTCTCGCCGAAAGCGCCGAATCACTGGTTGCCCGCTGGGAATCCCACGCCGACCTCATCGCTGACAGCCATTGGAATCGGACGACGATCCTTGCCCAAACGCTGATCACACCCAGTTGTGGCACTGGCTCGCTGACCTTTGACTTAGCCAAACGGGTTCTGGAGCTGACCAGAGACGTCTCCACCACCCTCCGCCAGAAATATCCGCAAAACAAATAAATAAAAGCGCCACCCACCAAAACCATCAAATAACTGGAACAACCATGAGCGAAACAAACCAAGTCCTCAAACAACGCCGCCAAAAAGCTGACGATCTAGCCGAACTGGGCGTTGCCCTCTACAGCAACGAATTCAAACCAAGCCACCGGATCAGCGATATCCTGCCCCTTGCCGGCAAAATAACCGCCGAGACTTCTCCCGGCTCCCATCCGGTAAAGGTCGCTGGGCGCATCCTTGCCTTACGTAAATTCGGCAAGGCCTCATTCCTGCACATCCAGGACGAATCCGGCAAGATTCAAATATATGTTCAACGCGACTCGGTGGGTGTTGACCAGTACAGTATCTTCAAGAAATTCGATATCGGCGACATTGTCGGCTTTTCGGGATCACTGTTTAAAACCAAAACCGATGAATTGACCATCAACGCCGACAAGATCACTACCATCACCAAATCGCTGCGGCCTCTACCGGAAAAATTCCATGGCCTTACCGATGTGGAAACCCGCTACCGCCAACGTTATGTTGACCTGATCGTTAACCCCGAAGTGCGCGATACCTTCCGCAAACGGGTGGAAATCATCCGCTTGGTGCGTGACTTTCTGGTTAACCGCGGCTTCATGGAGGTGGAAACACCGATGATGCAGCCCATCGCTGGCGGCGCCACGGCCAAGCCTTTTCAAACCCACCACAACGCTCTCGACATGGATCTATACCTGCGCATCGCGCCGGAACTGTATCTTAAAAGACTGCTGGTGGGCGGTTTCGAACGAGTATTTGAGATCAACCGCAACTTCCGCAACGAAGGGCTCTCCACCCGCCACAACCCTGAATTCACCATGCTTGAGTTCTACCAGGCATACGCCACCTATCACGATCTGATGGATCTCACCGAGGAGATGGTCTCCTGGATCGCCGCCGAAGTAACCGGCTCCATGGTCATCACCTACGGAGGCCAAGAGGTAGACCTATCGCCACCCTGGAAACGCTATACCATCGAAGAAGCGCTGGTGGAAGTGGGCGGCGTAACGGCTGAAACCCTAGCCGACCCCGACAAGGTCATGGCCCTGGCCAAAGAAAAAGGCATCAAACTACAACCCCAGGCCGGAGTGGGTAAAGCCAAGACCGAGTTATTTGAACTGTTGGTGGAAGAAAAACTCATCGATCCCACCTTCATCACCGAATACCCCACCGAGGTTTCGCCCCTGGCCCGCCGCAACGAAGAGAACCCAGAGGTCACCGACCGCTTTGAACTCTTCATCACCGGTCGCGAGATCGCCAATGCCTTCAGCGAGTTGAATGATCCGGTGGATCAACGCCAACGGTTCGAAAAACAGATCGCTGAGCGCGGCGATGATGACGAAATCTTCCCAGTTCTTGATGAAGACTATGTTCGCGCCCTTGAATACGGGATGCCCCCGGCGGCCGGAGAAGGTATCGGTATTGACCGACTGGTGATGCTACTCACCGATTCACCATCCATCCGCGACGTTATTTTGTTCCCCCACCTACGGTCGGAATCGAAATAATGGTTTAAACATTGCCGCCGGGCGGTATCAACATGCAAACACCGCCCTCTCGGGGACGCCTGCGTCACCGCAACCCTTTTCGCGAGTAACAGCCATTGCGGTTTGAATTATTTGTCAGCCTCCGCTACCTGAAGGCAAAACGAAAACAGGGTTTCATCTCGATCATTTCCTTGATCTCGGTGGCAGGCGTGATGGTGGGAGTGATGGCCTTGATTGTGGTCATGGCGGTCATGGCTGGCTTTTCCGACGGCCTGCGCGACAAGATTTTGGGCATCAACTCCCATATCGTGGTCCAACAACTGGGCGGAGAAATAAGCGACCCCGAAGCCCTTACCGCGACCCTGAAAACCATTCCCGGCGTTACCGCCATCACTCCCTACCTTTACACTCAGGCGATGATAACCGGCGGCGGAGAAGGGGTTGGAGCAGTACTGCGCGGCATTAACCCCCAAAGTGCCGGCAAGGTGCTGAACCTGGATCGGATCCTCAAAAAGGGTTCCATCGCAGCTCTATCCGCACCCACTGACCCCACCCACAGACACAACCCCGGCATCATCATCGGCAAGGAATTATCCCGCCAACTCCAGGTGATCATGGGTGACAAACTCAGACTCCTTTCAGCTGCCGGCCCCCTCACCCCCATGGGGATCATCCCTCAAACCACCACCTGCGAAGTGGTGGGTATCTTTGACACCGGGATGTACGAGTACGATTCATCACTGGCCTACGTTTCCATGGCCACCGCCCGCCGTTTTCTTGACCTTCCAGACGGAGCCGCCCACGGCCTAGAACTAAGAGTCTCAGACATCTATCAGGCCAATGCCATTGCCCATCAAATTGAAAAGAAACTGGGGTTAGGCTATGTGGCCCGCGATTGGATGTTGATGAACAAAAACCTCTTTTCGGCCCTGCAACTTGAAAAAACAGCGATGTTTATCATTCTTGCCCTGATTGTTTTAGTTGCCGCCTTCAACATCGTCAGCACCCTGATCATGGTGGTGATGGAAAAAGGCAAGGAGATCGCTATCCTCAAATCCATGGGAGCAACCAGCCGCCACATCATGCGCATCTTTATCTACGAGGGGCTGATAATCGGTCTCACCGGCACTACCTTGGGCGTTGGCGGCGGCTTAGGTCTCTGTGAAATATTGAGCCGCTACCAATTCATTAAGCTGCCCAGTGACGTCTATCCCCTTTCCACCCTACCTGTAAAAATCCTCCCCATGGACGTTACCCTGGTGGCGGCAGCGGCGGTATTGATCACCCTCCTGGCCACCCTTTATCCTTCATGGCAGGCGTCACGGGTTGATCCAGCCGAAGCCCTGCGATACTAAGATGACAAACCAGATAACCACAGATAACCATCCCCACAACCACCCCGCCGCCCCCATTTTTTCCGCGCAGGGAGTCAGCAAGGTTTACCGCTCCGGTGATCAGCGCCTGGAGGTACTGAAAAACATCAACCTCGATCTTGCCGCAGGCACCATGGCTGCTATTGTCGGCGCCTCTGGTTGCGGCAAGACCACCCTCCTGCATATCCTCGGCACCCTTGATCGCCCCAGCTCCGGTAATCTTTTCTTCAAAAGCAAAGATGTTTTTGCTAAAAACGATACCGAACTGGCTCTCTTCCGCAATCAAACCCTGGGGTTTGTCTTCCAGTTCCATCACTTGCTGCCGGAATTCAGTGCCCTTGAAAACGTCATGATGCCGGGGCTGATCAACCGTAAAGATCGTAGCGAAATCACTGCTGACGCCAACGAACTATTAAACAAAGTAGGTTTAGGTCACCGCACCGCCCATCGCGTGGGAGAGCTTTCCGGGGGCGAACAACAACGGGTGGCCCTGGCCAGAGCGATGATCATGAAACCATCCCTGCTGCTAGCTGATGAACCCACCGGCAATTTGGACGCAAAAACCGGCAACAAGATATTTGACCTTCTCCAGGAAATTAATTCTTCCCGAGCAATGTCAACGGTAATGGTTACCCATAATGAGGAGTTAGCAGCCAAAATGGATCGTCGCCTGACCTTAGCAGACGGGGTCCTACACGAGTAGGATTCCTAGTTTGAAGAGTTGAATACACCCGGCCAAACTTACCGAAATCCTTGACATGGTTGCTATTGCTTGCTAATTGACACAGACTAACTCTATTTTACCCGGAAGGTAAATTTCTCAAAGCGACCACAACCTTCCAAGTCCGAGGAACCAACATTAATCCACCACAGAAAGGCGCCTACATAATGAAGCCAATGGACGCATGCTCGCAAGGCAGCGCAATACGTAAAACTGCCGGTACTGCCAATCCTTTCCGGTTATCCCTTCTGCGTGTTATATACTTTCTTTTCACGGCATTACTTACCGTGCCAGGACAAGCAGCAAACATCACTCAATCGGCGCCACTGATCCTGCCATTTAAAATAAACGCCCCACCAGCAGACATCATCACTCTCACTGACCTGGCGGATCAAACCTTAGAAAACCTTGCCGCTGGCAACGAATTCGCCACCACCCCGAGAGCCACGGCCAGCAAAGCCCTCAACTATGATAGCAATTGGCCACCACCCCTTGCCGACCTTAAGACCTTCTCCGGGGCTCGCCACGCTGAATACATTATTGTCGGCACCCTCAATCAAATGGGCGACCGTTACAGTATCGACCTCACCGTCTATGATCTTCTTGAGGAAAACACTCCTAAATATTTTTACAAAGATGGCAAAAAGAGCAAGGGTTTAACCAACCTGTTAACCCCGCTTAGCGAAGAGGTTCTTGCTTTTACAGGCCGTAATTTCCGTTATGCCGAGATTACCGTCAGCGGCAACAAACGTATCGACAGCGGTGCTATTCTCAACAAGGTCACGAGCAAAACCGGTGATCGCTATGATCCCGACCAACTGGACAAAGACCTGCGGCATATATACCAGATGGGCTACTTCAATGACGTCCAGATTAAACGGAAAGAAACCGCATCCGGCATCAAAATAAACTTTGCGATCACCGAAAAAGAGGTTGTCGGCCTAGTCAATATTCAAGGCGAAGACAAGATTGACAGCAAAGACATCCAAGAAGTGATCACCCTGAGCCCAAACAGTATTATCAATCCCAAAGAACTCCGGGCGTCTGTAGATAACATCAAAAAGCTATACAAGGACAAAGGCTTCTACCGTACGGAAGTTACAACTAAACTTACCCATTCCAAAACTGACCGAGTAGGGGTCAGCTTTATTATCAAAGAAGGGTTTAAGGCCTATATCAAAGATATCATCATCTCCGGTAACAAAGATTTCACCGACAAAGAAATAAAAAAGGTGATGATGACCTCGGAGCGTGGCTTACTCTCATGGTTTACCGATTCCGGGATCCTGAAACGTAACATGATCGAGCAGGATGCCGCTAGAATCAACGCCTTTTACAACAACCACGGCTATATTGACGTCAAGGTCGGCAAGCCGGAAATCAATCAGAAAGAAAAGTCAATTTTCATTACCATTCCCATCGCCGAAGGGAAGCGCTACATGGTCGGCGAACTTGATATCAGCGGAGATCTGATTGAGAGCAAAGGAAACCTGCTGGCCCATACGAAAATCGGCAGTGAACGTTATTTTAATCGCGAAACCCTGCAGAATGATGTCTTAGCTCTTACCGATTACTATTCCGAAAAAGGTTTTGCCTATGCCGAGATCAGCCCTAAGGTCGACAAAGACCTTGCCCATCAACGACTGAATACCACTTTCAATATCGCCAAAGGACCTCTCGTCCACATAAATCGGATTGTCGTCAAAGGCAATGACCGTACCCGTGACAAGGTTATTCGCCGGGAAATGCGCGTAAAAGAAGGAGCAATTTTTGACGCCACCGGCATCAAGAAAAGCCAGGAACGACTGCAACGACTGGATTTCTTTGAAGAAGTAGCCGTGACCCCGCAACCAACCAGCGACGAAAAGATAATGGATGTCGAAGTGGATGTAAAAGAGAAAGCCACCGGCACCTTCAGCCTTGGGGCTGGCTACAGCTCGGTGGACAGCCTGATGTTCATGGGTGAGGTGAGCCAGAACAACTTCCGCGGCCTAGGCCAACAACTGACTCTGCAAGCAAACCTTAGCGGCAACAGTAGCCGCTACAACTTCAGCTTCACCGAACCACACCTGAACGATAGCAAGCTGCTGTTCGGCTTGGACCTCTACAACTGGACTCGTGAATACGACGACTACAGCAGAAAAGCCAATGGCTTCGGAATCCGCTTTGGCTACCCGATCTGGAACAAATGGAAACTATTCTGGGGCTATGGCTGGGATGATACGACCCTTACCGATGTTACCGCCAACGCATCACAACTTATCACTGACTCCCAGAACATCAACACCACCAGTGCCCTTAAGCTAGGAGTCACCAGAGACACTCGCAACAAACGGTACGGCGCCTCATCAGGATCCCGGCATACCATAACCTCGAAATATGCCGGCGGCCCGTTAGGCGGCGATGCCGCTTTTACCAAGATTGAGGCTTCCACGAGCTGGTTTTTCCCTTGGCGCTGGGATACGGCTTTCCATTGGAAAATCGCGGCAGGACAAGTCATCGACAATGGTGACGACCAACTACCGGTTTTCGAACGATTCTATCTCGGCGGCCTCAACACTGTCCGTGGTTTCAAAAATGGTCAAATCAGTCCCCGAGACACAGCATCAGACGACAAAATCGGCGGCGACAAGATGTGGTACGCAAACTATGAATACATCTTTCCGCTGTTTAAAGACGCCGGACTGCAGGGCGTGGTCTTCTATGATGTTGGCAATGTCTACAACGACGACCAAAACTGGAGTACATTTACCGTAAAGAAAAGCATTGGCTATGGGTTTCGCTGGATGTCACCCATGGGACCTTTGCGCTTGGAGTGGGGTCTCAACCTTGACCCACTACCGGATGAAGCCAAGAGCAACTGGGATTTCAGTATCGGCGGCACTTTCTAAATAGATATAACGAAAAGAGAGGCAGGAATTAGCAAATTCCTGCCTCTCTTTTCGTTTACAGAACCCGCTCCGAACCATGCCTTTCCATAACCGGGTAAAGAATACGAAAATCAGCACCCGATGAGAAATAAAAGCAGCTAAGGCAGCGAAAGGACAAACCTCGACAGGAACAAATCACCATTCTTGCTATCCACAAATAAGTGGGCAGAGAGGCTGCTAGACCGTTTCACCAGCCGGGATCTCGGCACCATCAACCACATCAAAACTGCGCCCGGGCTCGACGATACAATTTCTGCCCACCGTAATGGCAGGCGGAATCACCGCCTCCTTACCGATTAGGGTAATCCCGGTATAAAGATGTTTGGGGAATTGCTTATTGGGGATGGCATTCCGATCACCGTGACCGACCTTTGCCTCGCCACCCACCACCACCCGTTTATCAAGGATGGCAAGATCAACGGTTGCCCCCTCCTCAATAACACAATCCTGCAAAATAATGGAGTCACGAATCGTGGCATTTTTTCCCACCCTTACCCCAGGTGAAAGCATGGAATTCACCACCTCACCTTCAATCACGCAGCCAGCTGAAACCATGGATCCACGCACCGAACTGCCAACCGTAAACCTGGCGGGAGACCAATCTGCCGGGCGACCGTCCGCCTCCAAGTTGGGCCTGATCCCCCAGTCCTCGGGAGAAATGCCGGAGTCAGCCCGCAGGATGTCCATATTGGCTTCCCAATAGGCCTGAATAGTGCCCACATCACGCCAGTAATCACGGAAAGGGTAGGCAAAAACATTATCACGGGCCACCGCCTTGGGAATAAGATGCATCCCGAAATCAGTGGCTTCACGGTCTTCAGCCAACATTTTCAACAGATACTCGGTATCAAAGACATAGATCCCCATGGAAGCAAGATCGGTGCGTGGCTTCTCGGGCTTTTCTTCCCACTCGACAATCCGCCCTTCATCATTGGTGATCCCGGCCCCGAACTGGTGAATCTGCTCACGGGGCACCACCATCATCGCAATGGTGACATCGGCCTTTTTACGCCGGTGAGAACTCAACATATCATCAAGATCCATCCGGTAGATATGGTCGCCGGAAAGGATGACTACCTCCTCGGAGGGGTGGGAACGAATGAAATTTACATTCTGCCGCACGGCATCGGCGGTACCCTTATACCAATCGGAATCCTTGGCCCCCGTACTGGGCGGCAAGATCTTAATCCCTCGGCGACGACCGGTAAAATCCCAGGCATCACCAGTGCCAATATGACGCATTAACGACAACGGCTTGTACTGGGTGAGGACTCCCACATGACTCAACCCTGAGTTCATCACATTACTGAGACTAAAATCGATGATTCGATAAATACCACCAAAAGCCACGGCAGGCTTGGCCCGGGTTTGCACCAGGACATTCAAGCGACTGCCGACACCACCAGCCAGCAACAAAACCAGTGTTTTCTCATGCTCTTTCATCGGACGATCTCCCCGCTACGAATGGTACGCGCAAGCTTTTCAGACGAAAGGGTAGGATAAAGGGTACAATCGGACCCCACCACGGTCTGATCAGGAATGAGATTATTCCAGCCCACCACCGTCGCTTCCTTCTCGTCGGCACTTCCTTGCTCGCCGATACGCACCTCATCACCGACAGTGACATTGACATCACTGACCACCTTTTCAAGGCACGAATTACGCCCCACCACATTATTGAAGAAGAGAACCGAGTCACGCACGACGGCACCCTTCTTCACATAGGCACCAGGGAAAATGATGGAACGCTCCACCGTCCCTTCCACGGTACAGCCGTTATAGATAAGGCTGTCCTGGATAACCGCCTCGTTGCCAACCTTGAGGGGCTGACAATCACGGATACTCCGGTGTTCGAGATTGGTGCGAATCCCCCAGTCATCAATATTGATGCGCGGGTTTGCTCCCAGCAGGTCCATATTGGCGCGCCAGTACTCCTCAATGGTGCGAGTATAGCCCCAGTAACCAGCGAATTTATAGCCGTATACCCGCCGTTGCTCATACAGCATCCGGGGGATAATATTGCGACCAAACTCAAAGGAGTCATCCTCACGAGCATTGGCCGCCAGCACCTCATACAATACCTTGGGCTTAAAACAGAAAATTGTCATCGATGCCCAGTTGAAGCGAGGTCGAGAAGGCTTTTCCTTGTACTGAATAATCCGCCCACCGCGCTCACCGTCTTCATCATCAATTTCCGCCACCCCAAACCGCGGCGCCGTCTCCATGGGTACCTTAAGGCAAGCGATGGTAAGGTCGGCGTCTTTTTCACGGTGGTAATCGATCATCTCCTGATAATCCATGGAGTAAATATGATCGCCAGAAAGAATCAGCAATTCTTCAGGATCGTGATAACGGGCAAAATCAAGGTTCTGGAAAACGGCATCGGCAGAGCCGCGATACCAGTCACTATGTCCATAACCTTTGGAGGGAGGGAGGATGGAGACGCCGCGATAACGCCCCAGCATATCCCAGGCCGCGCCGCTACCAATATGATTAATCAGAGAATAACTCCGGTACTGGCTGAGCACGGCTACCTGCTCAAGACCGGAATGCATCAAGTTGCTCAAGGGGAAATCGATTACCCTGGCAAAACCACCAAAAGGCACCGCTGACTTGGGTCGATAAGCGGTGAGGACATTGAGCTCATCAACCCGGCCCCCGGCCAGAACCATGGCCAAAGTTCTCGGCTTAAGTTTCTTCATCAAGCACCCTTGCAGTTGATGACTTTGTTGCATTGCCAAGGCATCAACACGGTAAGTTTTTAGATCTCAGCTACCCAAAAAACCGCAACCAGCCACACAACTTTATACTTACATCTAATTACATATGTTTAGTAATTAATTTTTTAAGGGTATCAGTGGTAAAAGCCTGACTCTCCACCCCCAAATTCTTGCAAGGAACTTCGGCCCGAGCCGCTTCCCGATGACCGCCAGCAGATCCATCATTAGCGAATATCTTGGCTGCCATCTTGCCAGCATTTTTCTTGTAGCCATCGCAGCGAAAAATCACCACCAACCGCTCGCCATGGATGCCGGAAACAATCACCCAGGCAATCTTGTCGACCTGGTTAAGAAAATCCGCGACCATCACCAGAATATCGGGATTACGCACCCGGCCAACATGGACATAAATCCTGTTTTTACTCACCTTCTTCTCGGTGAGGGCAATCTTAAAATAATTAAGCTCGGAAAGACGCATTTCAGACAATTCAATCTTCCGCACCAAATTCTGGTTGGCGATATTAAAAAGGTAACGGAAGGAAATAGCATCGGCAAGATTGGCCTTTTTCTCAAAGTTATGGGTATCAACCTTGATGGCATAGAAAAGAGCAGTTGCCAGCGCAACAGCGGGCTTAATTTCAGCGGCACGCAGGTATTCCACCAGCATTGAAGCGGTGGCGCCGTAGTCGGGGCGAATATCAATATAGGGGGCAGACCATTGGGTGGTCACCGGATGATGATCGATTACGGCGTCAAAGGCGATATTTTCAAACAACGGATGATGGAAGGGCTGCGAATCAACAATGATCTTTTTCGAGTAGTCATTAACCTTAACCGTTTGCAACCGTTCCGCCTGAATCTTCAAGAGATCAATCATGGCGAGATTGCTTAATCGCCGCACCTCATTGGGATAGGCAATAACGGTATTTTTGACCCGATAGCGCAAGATACGCTTCACAGCCTGAGCGGCGGCCAAGGAATCAGGATCAGCGCTTATCACCACCAGAACTTCATCTTCTTTGTCAAACTGTTCAAGAAACAGACGCAGCCGTTCCTTGGCGGATTTATTGAGAGAATCGCGCAGCCGTTGCCTGGCGATAGCACCTTTTGTCTGCTTCAAAAAAATATCCTCGCGGGACCACCTTCACCCCTTTTACATTCAAAATGATCTCAACCGTAACATATCACTTCACGATCTGGCAAGTTGCCACATGGCTGCAATAATCAATCGTCAAAGAACGGCACCGAGGGAAAGAGCGAGCGATCGGTATGGGGGATAAACTTGGCGCCGGAAAATCGAATCATAAAGTCCTGATTCACATTCAATTCAATGTAGGTAATCTTCCCCACCAGCTCACGACACCGCTTCCTTGCCGCCCCCTCCAGCAGAATCCGCCGGGCTCCATCCAACGATGAGTTACCCACCGGCTGATAGGTGGTAAGGGGCAAGTCAGGCAACATCCCTAAGGTAATCGCCTGGCGAGGGGAGATATGGCGGCCAAAAGCCCCGGCCACAAAGATCCGTTCAATATCGGCAAAGCCCACCCCCACCTGGTTGACCAGAGTAGTCAGAATGGAATACATGGCCGCCTTGGAACGCATCAAGGCATCAAGGTCAACCTGCCCTAGGGTAACGGCTTGCCCCCCAGCACCGTGTTCGGCAGACACCACCACAAAAGCTGTACCCTCGGTGGTTTCAATCAATCTCCCCCCATCAGCACCGCCACGAAACTTGCCCCGAACATCTATAATCCTCCCCAGATAAAGAGCGGCCACCAGATCAATAATCCCAGAACCACAAATCCCACGCGCCGGTTCGTTGTCGATGGTTTGACAAAGAAGATCGCCGCTTTTTTCATCCCAGGAAACATGTTCGATGGCACCGGGCCCGGCTCGCATCCCCATTCTCGCCACCCCGCCTTCCAGGGCCGGACCAGCAGCACCGGCACAGGCCACCAGCCATTCACGATTGCCAAGCACCACCTCGGCGTTGGTGCCAACGTCAATCAGCATTGAGGTCTGCTCGGCCTGATCAAGACCACTGGCAAGGATGCCGGAGATCAAATCACCACCGAAATAACTGCCCACGCTGGGCAGCACCCAGACCACCGCCGCCGGATGAATGGCCAGAGCCAGATCTGAGGCTCGGCAGGGATCAGGGGCGTTCACCAAGGGGATATACGGTTCCCGACAAAGATGATATGGATTAAGGCGCAGAAAGAAATGCACCATGGTGGTATTCCCGGAGACCGCCATGGCCCGCAGATCAACAAGCTCAAGCCCCACCTCGGCGGCCAGCTCCTCGCATAAGCCGTTAATATCAGCAATCACCGTCTGGTGGAGTTGTTGCAGGCCATCACCCTTCACTGCAAAATGGATGCGGCTGAGGATATCGGCGCCAAAGGCAATCTGACTATTAGGGCAGTTGGCCAAGGCCAAAATCTCACCACTGAGCAGATCGACAAGGCTTACTTCCAGATGGGTGGTGCCTAGATCAAGAGCGACTCCAGCCAAAACCTTGGGGGGGGCAGCCAAGAAATCGACCAATTCCGGCCCGGTGAGCAGATCATTAACCACTGCCACCCCTTTGAAACCAGCCCGCCGAAAAGACTCGGCCACCACCACGGTGCGCGAAAATGGCACTGAGAGCGTTGGCTCAGCAAGCATTGGCAAGAGATTTTTTTTGAGCCGATCAAGATCGCCGGTATTATCCTGCAAGCAGGGGGGAGACGCTTCCACCGCCAACAATTGCACCAATGGTTTCATAGAATAGTTTTCACAGATAACGGTTGACGACCACAAAGGGCCGGGTTTATGTTGCCGAGGTTGTTATTAAACTAAATAAAAGAGTTCCCGGCAGCAATCCCGGATCAACCAGAAATGCCCGCCTGGGCAAACAAACAACGGTACTAACCGATGTTGAAAATTTTTGCCATCATGACCGGCGGCGGGATAGGAGCGGTGGCCCGCTACAGCCTAGCCATGCTCGCCCAACGCTTTACCCCCGACAATTTCCCTTTCGGCACCCTGGCCGCCAACCTGTTGGGTTGCTTCGCCATCGGCTTTCTCTGGTGTACCTTTGAAGGCAGTCGCCTCACCAACGAATGGCGACTGTTTATCTTCACCGGTTTCCTGGGCGGATTCACCACCTTTTCAACCTTTTCCAGAGAAACCACCCAGTTTTTTAAACTGGGAGAATGGAAAACAGCCCTGGCCTACCTGACCATCAGCAATACCCTGGGCATCGCCTTGGTGCTGGCAGGTTACCTCCTCGCCAGCCGGGTCAGCATTTGTCCTAAGTAAGGCCGTTTTAAGTTTTAAGTTTTAAGTTTTAAGTTTTAAGTAAAAAACATATCTACAACGTAACACCTAAAACTTAATTACTTAAAACATTCTACAACCCTAAGGAAGCAAGTAAGTCATCAACATTATCCTGACCCACCTTGGAATCCGGGCCTTGCAGAAGATCCACGGCCTTACTGGCATCATCGGCAATCTGAAACTCATCCTTACCTTCCCGCTTCTCCTTGATCTTGACGCCAGAACTGACCATCATTTCAAGAATCCGTTTTTCGATCCCCCGGATCAGGTCAACCACCTTCCGAACTCGCTGACCGGTGATATCCTGAAAGGAACAGGCAGTCATAATCTCAAGGGTATCGGCCTGCATCTTGCCGATATGGTTCTGCAACATCGAACCCTCAGCTAAACCAGGCAAAGCATCAACCGCCTCGCTCATCTCGGTCAACATACTCTGATAAGATTCAACAATATCCATAATCCGATTGGTGGCCAACTCGGTGGTCTTGACGATCTCTTCCAACTGATCGGAGGCATCACCAATCATGGTCTCAGCAGAATCGGCCTGATTGGAAAGTTGCCCAATATCCTTCTTGAAATCGGCTATAGAATGATAGACATCACCGATCCCACCCTTCATTTCCAAAACCAGATTTTGGTAAAAACTTCCTTCCAGCTCCTTCTTTAGATAAGCTCCCAACTCTTCCTTCAACACCGACCCGATCAACTCGCCCAGTTCTTCACGCAGACCGGCATCAATAGCCGTCACCCTCTCTTTTTCCACCACCACGTCCTCCTTTGTCAGCTCGCCATCACCCTAACTAGGGTCTGTCCATAAATGAGGATTTTTGTTCGAGATCAGGTAAGCGAGCATACGAGACTCCGAGGCATGCGAAAAAAATAAGCGCAGGCATATGTTTGATATCGGAGTCTCCACTTCGTTTCGCTTACCTCCGAGCATTATTTTTTG
>JAQYVW010000132.1 GCA_030145325.1 Desulfurivibrionaceae bacterium | reverse complement strand
CTAAAGGCGACCTGATCATGATGGGCATCGGTGGTTTCTCTCCCCTTGATGGTTTCATGAAAAAAGCTGACTGGAAAGGCGTTTGTGAGAACTTTCAGATGGCTGACGGTACCTTCTGGCCTGTCCCCATTACCCTCGACGTTGCCACCGCTGAAGCAGACGCTATCAAAGAAGGCGAGGAAGTTGCCCTCTACGCCGATGGTGAGCTTATGGCTACCATGAAGGTCACCGAGAAGTATGCGATGACCGACGCTGACAAGAAATGGGAATGCGAGAAAGTATTCAAAGGCGAAGGCGAAGAGTCTGAAGGCGACAACTTCTGGAAGATCGCTCCTGAAGATCATCCTGGCGTTATCATGGTTCAGAATCAGAAAGACGTTAATATCGCTGGTCCTGTTAAGGTTCTTTCCCAGGGCGAGTACCCCACCGAGTACAAAGGTGTTTATCTGACTCCTGCTGAGACCCGTGCTATGTTTGAAGAGCGTGGTTGGGCCAACGTTGCTGCCCTGCAGCTTCGTAACCCCATGCATCGCTCCCATGAGTACCTGGCCAAGATCGCCGTTGAGGTTTGTGACGGTGTTCTGATCCATTCCCTCATCGGTAACCTCAAAGCTGGCGATATTCCTGCCGCTACCCGTGTTAAGGCCATCGATATCCTTATCGACAAGTACTTCGTTAAAGACAACGTTATCAACGCTGGTTATCCTCTGGATATGCGTTATGCCGGTCCTCGCGAAGGTCTGCTCCACGCTACCTTCCGTCAGAACTACGGCGTTAACAACATGCTGATCGGTCGTGACCACGCTGGCGTTGGTGACTTCTACGGCTTGTTCGAGGCTCAGGAAATCTTTGACCGCATCCCAACCACCGGTGACGCTGGTAAAGATCTGCAGTGCCGTCCAATGAAGATCGACTGGACCTTCTATTGCACCGAGTGTGATGGTATGGCTTCTCTTCGTACCTGTTGCCATGGCAAAGAGTCCCGCGTTATTCTTTCCGGTACCAAGCTTCGCAAGGCCCTTTCCGAAGGTGCTGAGATCGTTGACCATTTCGGTCGCGAGGAAGTTCTTGATCACCTCAAACTGTACTATGCAAGCCTGACTGAGAAAGTTGAAGTTAAGATGCAGGGTGCCGCTTCAGGTGAATCCATGTAATAAACCAGCTTTTAAGTTGATTTATACTGCATAAAAAAGGGGAGACGTCTTAATTGACATCTCCTTTTTTTATTGTCATTTTATTGCCCCTCACCCTTGTAGTGGCTCACTATGCCACCTTCGTTGGTGTCAGGTTTTGCTGAACCGCTACACCTCTCTTGATGTAGAGGTGTAGTGGCGAGGGGTTACTTTAAAGAAACCCTCTCCCCATCCTCACTGAACTGCAGTTTGTCTTCGTTGGTCAGCCAGTCGATGGCGGCCAGAACATTGGCCTTACTGTTTTTCTTGTGCATAATGGCGTTGATCAAGCGGGTGGTCGCCACCATCCCGTTTTTGTCGAGATAGGTGTTGATGGCGTCGGCGGTGTGGCTGAACTGTTCTGTGGTGAGCTTTTCTTTGTCATGTTTGGAGGGGAGAGGTTCCTTCTTGTTTTTGATATCTGGCTTCGAACCTTTTGCTTCGTTTACGGCATCCATCGTGTCATCGAACCAGTTAAAAACCTTGCCTAGCAGTTCTTTAACTTTTTTTTGGGCCACCTTGCCGGCAGATTCAGCTTTGAAGGTTGAACGGGCCAGAGCCTTACCAACCTTTTCAGTAGTTTTTGTAAGGTTATTTTTTTTTGCTGAAGTCATTTTGGGCCTCATTGTCCTAGGGTTATGTGGGTTAAGATACCCTTAATTTGTTCTGATTACCACTGCATCTCGGCCAGTTTACCGAGTCATTCGCCCGCCTTCGCGGAAATGACTTTTGTTTCAAATAGAAATTCTTCATATTTCAACATGTTATATAGCATACTCTAGGGATGGCTGAGATTCGATGGTAATCAGAATAATTTATTGTGAACATCGCGATCATTCTTGTCAAGAAGGGCTTTTGGTCCGCAGTTATAAAATGACAATCGTTTCGGGGATATGGTATTAATAAAGTCAGTATATCTTAAAAAAAATGCTGTCTGGACTGGTCAGGAAGATACGCATAGCTGCTATCCTGAGTAGGTAATTTGATAATTAAAACACGAACGGTGGAAGCATGAAACAGCTCCAGGTTGGTTTAGAGGAACGAGCCTATCCAATTTTGATCAAGGAAGGTCTGCTCTCCGAGATTGGTCAGGAACTTAAACTGAGGCCGATTGCCAAGCGCTATATCATCATCGCCGATGACAATGTGGCGGAACTATTTGGCGGCCATGTTGTTGAGTCCTTAAGAAATGCCGATATTCCTGTTGATTTGTTGACCTTTCCCCATGGCGAAGCCAGTAAGAATATGGCCACCGTGGAGAAATTAGCGCGCTCACTTGCCCAGCTTGGCGTGGATCGTCAGGATGCCTTGATCGCCCTTGGCGGCGGAGTTACCGGTGATATTACTGGCTTTTTAGCCGCTATTTATATGCGTGGGATCTCCTTTGTCCAGGTGCCAACGTCACTGCTTGCACAGGTTGACAGCTCGGTGGGAGGGAAAACCGGTGTTGATATCCCGGAGGGTAAGAATCTGGTGGGCTGCTTTTATCAACCCAAATGTGTTTTTATTGATACCGCTGTTTTAAAGGATTTACCCCGGGAAGAGTTGCTGAACGGCCTTGCTGAAGTTGTGAAGTATGGCGTGATTTACGATTCAGACTTCTTTCATTTTTTGGTTGCTAACCAAAAGAGCATTCTTGACCTTGAACCCACGGTGGTGGAGGCGGTGGTCGCCCATTGCTGCACGATCAAGGCACGGGTTGTCGAGGCGGATGAAAGGGAGGCGGATTTGCGCCGTATCCTTAACTATGGCCACACGCTAGGCCATGCCGTGGAGGCTGCCTCCAATTTTACTATTGCTCATGGCAAGGCGATAAGTATCGGGATGGCCGCAGTTAATACTATTTCGGTGAAGAAAAGTCTCTTGGGTGCTGATAAGGCTCAGCGGATAAAAGATGTATTGCAAGGCTTTGGACTGCCCACCGACATCCCGATGGATCTTGATCGGGGTCAGATGAAGGAGTTTCTTAAGACCGACAAGAAAAGCGTCAATGGCAAGCCATTTTTCGTTCTGCCCATTCAGATCGGTAAGGTAATTATCACAGATGATGTGGATGATGTTATGATTGAAGAGGCGTTTGGCTGAAGATCTCGAGATGCCGATTCCTCTCATACCGCCCTTTCGGAGGCTGAGGGGGAGTCTTGTTTGATGATAAGCAGTGGTTAATCGGCATCAACGGCACATCTGAAGCCAATGGTGTTAGACCAGGTGGTTGCCGGTTCGATTAAGCGATCTGCACAGGTGAAACGGGTGGTGGCCCATGATCCTCCCTTCAAAATAGAGAGTTCTTTGCCGTTCTGGCTGTTGTAGTTAGACGATGTCCACTCAAATACATTACCAATCATATCCAGCAGGCCAAAGGGACTGAGTGACTGGCGGCCGAAATAAATAACCGGCATGGTGCTGCCAGTATGTTGGCCTTCCAGGTTAGCCAAAGGCAGAAATTTATCGCCCCATGGAAAGAGATAACCTTCTCTGCCCCGGGCGGCTGACTCCCATTCATCCTCACTGGGCAGACGTTTACCGGCCCACGCCGCAAAGGTTAGGGCGTCCAGGCGGCTGATCTGGACCACTGGGTGATGGCTGCGGTTCTCCAGAGAGCTGCCTGGGCCTTCGGGGTGGCGCCAGTTGGCCCCCTTGATCTGTTTTGTAATGCTCCCCTTGGTGATGGCCAAGGTGCGCCGCCCAGTTTTCTGCCGTACTTCACTGCGTAGGCGTGCCGAAGCGACAAGGCCATGACCCTGTTGCTCCGCCTCGGTCTCGTGGCCTGTTTCTCGGACAAAAAAATCGAAAAGATCGTTTGTGATGGGCAGTTGGCCGATATAAAAATCCTTAACACTTACTTGAGCTACAGCACGGTCTGTCCTCCGCTTTTTCGGACCGCCAACAGGGTAGAGCCCTTTTGGTATCTTGATGAATTTGGGCATAAAACGTTCAACGATCTGACGTATATATTCATCGTTATGCTCTTGGAGAACATTTGGGATGTAAACTAAGGCCTCCTCCGCTTCGATATACTGGGAAATATCCA
>JAQYVW010000131.1 GCA_030145325.1 Desulfurivibrionaceae bacterium | reverse complement strand
GAGGGCATTAGTGCAAAGATTCATCAGGATCTGATGGACCTTGGTTAAGTTTGCAAGAATAGAGCCGCAGTTTGGATCAATTGCCTCTTGGATCTCAATCGTGGTTGGCAGTGAGGCACGAATGAGTTTAAGGGCCTCTCTAATTATAGGGGCTGGCTGCAGTGGTTGCAGCGTTTCAGGCCTTTTTCGGCTGAAGGTGAGAATCTGTTTGACTAATTCCTTGGCACGACATCCTGCCTTAACGACCTGATCGATATCTTTTTGGGCGCTGCTGCCTGTTGGGAGGTCATAGTGGGCCAGCTCAGCATAGCCAATAATGGCCGAGAGGATATTGTTGAAGTCATGAGCAATGCCCCCTGCCAGGGTCCCGATAGATTCCATCTTTTGGGCATGTTGAATCGCAGCCTCAATACTTTGCTGCCTTTCTAAAGATTTTTTCTGCCTTACATAGACAAACCAGATACCCAGCAAGCCTACAGACAGAACCAGCAGGTATGTTATCACAAGTATTTTTGCTACATGATGAAAGGACTTAAAATTATTCTCCATGGAGTAGTATATTCCTACTCCACCATGGGTGTCGCCAAGTTCATCACCTCTTTGGCCATGACATTTCTGACATTTATTCGTGTATTTGATGGGTTTCATCAGACGAAGATGCGGCTTGCCTTTAAAATCCGTAAGTTCAATCGCCTCTTCGGTGCCTTGCGCAAAGGCTTGTAGCGCAGCCTTTTCCCACTCGTCAGGGGTGTTGTCAGGATTAAGAAGATTCAGGCTGGTGTGATGCCATACTGTTCCCATGTTTTGAGCATACTCCGCGAAATGACGAATCGCATAGGTAGGACACATGAGGGTAAGCTTTTTCCCGGAAGGAGTTTTGATATCTCGCTCGGGAACATGGGCCAGGTAGGGGTTGGGCGGAGTGGCAGTACTTATGGGGACATATACGCCGCCATGGGATGTAAACCAAAGACGCAGAGCGGTATTTTGCGCAAAACTGCTTCGGGCAACTTCCTTTGGATCTTCGATAATATTGTGCTTGTATTCAGCCCAGACATTCCAAGAGGTAGCCGCCATAATTATGACAACCCAGCCCATGGTAATGACAAAGAAGGCCTGTTTAAGTTGTCTGGTGTGTTTTCTTGTTTTTGTCATCTTGCAAGGGCTAATCAATAAACGAATTATGGGGGGCTATTTTTAGAAAGATTATTTCAGTGCTTAAATACAGACATCTTTCACAAAAAGTGATTTTATTGCTCCCCAATTAAATTTTTCAACTGATCTATATCGAGGTCTAATGCTCCAGCAACCGCCCAACAGTTTTCTTCATCAGCATCTAACCCTGAGCATTTTACTGCTATACCTCTTAGAGGACTTAGTGGCATTTGCTCGTCATCTCCCCCTTCAGATCTTAGTAATAGTTAACAGTCTACAACGATAATTCTGACATAGCAATATAAAGGGCGGGGAGGCTAAGATCTCTGCCGACCAACCACCAGTCACCAGGCATTTTAGCCTTCCTGCTAACTCTAACGTTAGAACGTCCTTCCCGTTAAGATAACGGCACCACTGTACCACTTATTATACATGTATAAATGAAGCAATAAATACCGTGCTCACGGTATTTTTGGGCAAGGGAAAACCTTAACTGCATCTATCTGCTGAGAAGAAAGAATAATGTCGATCAGCGGGCTGACTTGACGATTTCCGCTCTTTATATTCAAGGGCATAAAGCCAACTTCCCTTAAAAGTACGATACAAGAACAACTTACAGGTCAACCAATAGTTGATTGTTTTGTATGGGGGGAGTCGATCTCTTGACAAGGGCCTATAAATGGGCGCTCCTTTTTGGGTATTCTTTTGATTTTTGTTAGTAATTAATCCACCCTCCGAAAAGCGATTGTTTATCATCTACCCCCGGACCACCGCCAGGATATTGCTGCTGAACATTGGCATCAATCCCAGAAGAATCATGGCGGCAGTGAGCAATAGGAGGGCTAGCCGCTGGGTGTGGTCGATTAAAAGCGGCCCGGCGCTGGCGGCGGGCTGGACGATATAGGCTTCTTTGACCAACAAGAGATAATAATACAATGAGACGGTCGAGTTGAGTGCCGCAAAGATAACCATGCTGTAGAAGCCTTGCTGGGCGGCGGAGGCAAAGAGCAGAAATTTCCCCATAAAACCTGCCAGCGGTGGAATACCGCCCAGTGAAAAAAGGGTAAGCATCAGCACCGCGGCCAAGACCGGATTCCGCCGGCCCATTCCCTGTAGTGATTCAAACTCCTCGTTGCCCTCACGACCGACAATGGAAATGATGAAAAAGATGGCATAGTTGGCCGCGGCATAGACAAAGAGATAATAGATGATTGAGGAACGGGCCGCCTCGGCCAAACCGGCCATGGCCATGATAATGTATCCCGCCTGGGCGATGGAGGAATAGGCCATAAAACGGCGCAGCCTTTTTTGCTTCAAGGCACCAAGATTGCCGACAGTCATGGTGGCACCGGCCAAGATAAGCAGAATCGGTTGCAGATAGCTGTGGAGGGGCGCCAACGGCCCATAGACCAGGATGAGCAGAAAGGCTATCGCCACCGCCTTGGAGGAAACCGAGATGAAAGCCGTAACCGGGGTCGGCGAGCCGTCATAGACGTCCGGCGCCCACATATGGAAGGGGAAGATGGTCAGCTTAAAGCCGATGGCTGCCAGCACAAACAAAACCCCGAGTCGCAGTAGGGGATCGGCCGGGGCGGTTTGGGCAAAGGCAAAAATAGCCTCAAAGCCGAGCGACCCTGCGCAACCGTAGAGGAAAGAATAGCCGAACAACAAAAAACCGGTGGAGAGTGAGCCCATGATTATGTACTTGGTTGAGGCCTCAACCGAAAGGGAATCATCCTTTTGGTAGCCACTCAGAATATAGAGAGGGATGGTGGCCAGTTCCATACCGATGAACAGGGTCAGCAGGTCTGTTGCCGAGACCACGGCAAACATGCCGAAGGTGCAGAGCAGGATTATAAAACAAAATTCGCTGCGATACCTCAGTGGTCCTCTGGCATTGCCCCCCGGAGAAAAATAGGATGCGGAAAGCAGGATGGTGGCGAGCGCCGATAAAACAAAAACCTGTTTAAAAAGCAAGGAGGTGGGGCTTACCTTGTAGGTGCCGAGATAAATGACCTCCTGGCCGTAGGGCTGGGCAATCAGCACCAGGAAAATAACAAGCAGTCCGGCCCAGCTCAGGTGAAAAGTGGCGGTTGAGTTGGGACGAGCCCGGATGAGGTCAACGGCCATCACCGTGGCCGCCAAGAACAAAAGCAGAAAATCAGGAAGCAATAGTGTCATGATGTTACCGTGTAAGGTTGTTGAAAATCGGATTTACCGCACCATTGACCAAGTCAATGATCCAGCCCGGCATAATCCCCATGCCAAAGAGACAGAATAACAGTATTGCCACCGGCACCTTTTCCAGGGCAGTGGCATCGGCAAGCATTGAAAACTTTGCAGAAACCGGGCCGTTGACCAGCGCATTAACCGCGCGCAGAACATAAACGGCGGTCACCACAATGGAGAGCACCGCCAGCACCGTACACACCCGATTGATGGTGGCTGGATTGGCAAAGGAGCCGACAAAGACGTTGGCTTCGGCAACAAAGCCGGAGAGGCTGGGCAGACCCAAGCCCGCAAAACCGACAATCACGAAGGCCACCGACAAAAACGGCATGACCTTCATCAAGCCTCCCATTTCACTGACGGTCCTGGTCTGGGTCCGGCCGTAGATCATGCCGATCAGGCAGAAAAAAAGCGCGGTCATCAGGCCGTGGGAGATCATCTGCAAGACCCCGCCTTTAAGGCCGGTAAAGGTCATGGCCGTGAAGCCGAACAGCACCAAGCCGCAGTGGGAGACCGAGGAATAGGCGGTGATATACTTGAGATCGGTCTGCCGGATCGCGCCAAAGGCGCCATAGAGGACGTTGATTGTCACCAGCACCAGAAAAACTCCCATCCACATCTGCGCCCCCTCGGGCATCAGGTACATACCGACCCGCAGGCAGCCATAGCCGCCGAGTTTCATCAACACCCCGGCATGGAGCATGGAAACGGCGGTGGGGGCCGAGGCATGACCGTCCGGCGACCAGGTGTGAAACGGGAAGATGGCGCCAAGCACGCCAAAACCCAAAAAAATTAGAGGAAAGGCCCAATACTGAAAGGAATCGGCAAATCTCACCTGGGAAAGCTGGGCCAGATCAAAGGAGGCGAT
>JAQYVW010000130.1 GCA_030145325.1 Desulfurivibrionaceae bacterium | reverse complement strand
GTCTGCCTTCGCCTCCACCACAGCGGCCTCCAACTCACATTCCCGCAGATACTGGTAGTAAGCCATCTCCATGACCACGTAACGCTTTTTGCCGCGCACCGTAATCACCGCTTCAGGCTCATCGGCAAGGTGATCGCTGATACAGGCCACGCCCCGAGTTTTCAATTCATTGGCTGCAATGGTTCCCATAATCGCCCCCCTCAAAGGTATTCTTAATAGTACTATTATGGGCACTGTTCGCCGGATTGTCAAGTTGCAGGGAGGCCCAAATGAGAGCGAAGTGTCGCATAGTTGCGTTTTTGGCATTGGAAACGTCATTATAGGCCCCTAAAAGGCCTGATTCTGACAATGATTAATAATGCTTTCAGTAAGTTATCGTGGCCCGACCCCGGACTGCCGGACTGGATTTGTTAAAATCCAAAACATCCCTACTCAACAACCTTCAACAAATCAAACACCACCCGCGCAAAACCCTTGGCAATCTCGGGGTTGGACAAATATTGCATCATCTGTTTCTGGTGAGCTTCGCTGCTATCCATCACCGCGTCATCGATTGCCTTGGGGAAATCGCCCAGCATGGCCTGCTCGGGAGAGTTGTTTCTGATCTGCTGCATCACTCCCTGATTTTCACTGATCTTGTCGCGGATGGTATGCGCATAGTTGATCAAATCGCCATCACTCAATCCATCGGTAATAAATAGTTCGTTCAGACGCGCCAGAATCTGGGACAAAAACTCTTCCTTCTTATCCCTTGCCTTGCCGGTACCAAGCTCACTACTCGGTTGTAGCTTATACTCACCGGAATTTTCCTTCAAAACCAAAGCCTGCTGGCTCAGAATCGAGAGGCGGTAATGACTGAGGGCAACGTTGCTCAGGTCGATATCGTCCTCTTCATCTATCTTCTCACGCAGCATAGGGCGGAGATGGCGAGCGTAGAGGCTGAGTTTTTCCAGATCCCGGTTGTCGTAATCGACGATTTGCGACATGAACTCATAAAAACGGGTAAAACTGCCAAGATCCTTCTTAAAGATCTCCAACCGATCCTTCGCTTGCTTACACTCCTTGAAGCTCTTTTCGGCGTTGGCGATCAGCACCGGGTCTTTGGTCTTTTGGGTGCGCTCGAACATCTCCTTGGCGGTTTTATAGGCGTCAATCGCATGCTTGTACCGTGCCTGCCAACGCTCCACCGCCGGTTTGCAGATGTTGCTGATTGCGGCGTTGCTCTTACTTTTTGCGTGAAAGGCAACGGCAAACTGCTCGACCTCCTGCCAGATAAAGATACCCTCGGCCCGCAGCTTGTCGAACAGATCAAAAATCAAATCAGGATCGGAGACATCGGCCAACTCGGCGGTCTGGTAATAGGGCTGGAAGGCGTAAAGAATATCCTGGGGGTCGTTAAAGAAATCGAGAACAAAGGTGCCGCTCTCTTCCTTGCCGGGATAGGTGCGATTGAGCCGCGACAAGGTCTGCACACACTCGACGCCACCGAGCTTCTTGTCCACATACATGGCGCAGAGCTTGGGCTGATCGAAACCGGTCTGGAACTTATTGGCCACCAGCATCACCTGATAGTCGCCCGAATCAAAACCCTTGCGCAGATCGCGGCCCTTGAGGCCGGGGTTCATATTCCGCTCGCTGAACTTCTCGCCCACCACCCCGGCAACGTCATCTTTCTCGCTGAACTCAACTTCGCCGGAAAACGCCACCAGCGCCCGGATGGTGTTATACCCGTTGCGCGCCACATATTTATCGAATTCCTGTTTGTAGCGCACCACTTCCTTGCGCGAGCTAGTCACCACCATCGCCTTGGCCTGCCCGCCCAGTGCCTCCATGACGTTGTCCTTGAAATGCTCGACGATCACCTGCACCTTCTGGGCGATGTTGTAATCGTGCAACCGCACCCACTGGTTGATCTTGACCTTGGCTTTTTTGCTGTCGACCTCTTCGTCCTTGGCCTGGATCTTCTGCGCCAGCAGATAGGCCACCTTGTAGTTGGTGTAGTTCTTCAACACATCGAGGATAAAGCCCTCTTCAATGGCCTGCCGCATACTGTAAACATCAAAGGCCACCGGCTTGTTCTTCTTCGATGGCGGCAAGGTCGGGTCCGGCAAGCGGCCGAACAGTTCCAGGGTTTTTGCTTTGGGGGTGGCGGTAAAGGCAAAGTAACTGAGATTGGCGTTATCGCGCCGGGCGGCCACGGCGGCATCGAGGATATCTTCTGAGGAAAGCTCCACCTCGTCCGAACTCTCCTCTACCTGCAACACCTCTTTCAACTGCCGGGCCGTGGAGCCGGACTGGGACGAGTGGGCCTCGTCGGCAATCACTGCATAGCGCCGGGTTTTCAGGCTGACACTATTCTCAATGGCTTTTAACACAAAGGGAAAGGTCTGGATGGTGACGATGATGATCGGTTGCGAGGTTTCCAGGGCCTGGGCCAGTTTCTCCGACTTGGAACCCTCGCCGATCTTGCGATTAATCCGCCCCACCACCCCGTCGGCGTGTTCAAACTGGTAGATTGTGTCCTGCAACTGATCGTCAAGCACCGTGCGGTCGGTGACCACGATCACCGAATGGAACTGTTTTTCTCCAGCGGCGGTATAGAGCGATGAGAGCTGATGTGCGGTCCAGGCGATGGAGTTTGATTTGCCGGACCCGGCGCTGTGCTGGATCAGGTATTTATGACCGGGCCCTTCCTCCCGGGCCTTAACGAGCAGGCGGCGGACCACATCCCATTGGTGATAGCGAGGGAAGATCAGGGTTTCCTTTTTCGACTTCTTACCCTGCCAGTCCTCAACCTCTTCTATCTGGAGATGGACGTAGCGAGCCAAAATATTGAGCAGATTGTCGGGGAGCAGCACCTCGTTCCACAGATAATCGGTGGCGTATTTGTCGACATCATTCGGAACATCGTTACCGGCACCGCCCTCCTCGGTTCCCTTATTGAAGGGGAGAAAAAAGGTCTCATCCCCGGCCAGTCGGGTGGCCATGTAGACTTCATACTGGCTGGCGGCAAAATGGACCAATGCCCCGCGCTTGAAGGTCAGCAACGGTTCCGGCTTATTGGTGACCGGGTCTTTGGGCAACCGGGTGCGCTTGTACTGTTTTTTGGCGTTTTCAACCGCCTGTTTGAATTCCGATTTCAGTTCCAGGGTGACAATGGGCAGACCATTAACGAACAGCACCAGATCGATGCGCCAGGCCTTGGCCTTTTTACCGGTCATGGCCAGATGTTCTTCGGTGGCATAGGGGCTGTAAACCAACTCAGGGACGATGCGCAGACGGTTCTTTTCATACCGAACCAAGGTGTCGGGGTTGAGGTCGTGTTCCGGCTTGAACTGGCAGAGCTTGAAGCGAGTGCCGCGATCACGCAGCTCGTGGCGCAAGACGCCAAGGGTGCCGAAGGTGCGTAAATCACGGTCAGCGCCGTTGGGGTCGGCCTTTGCAAGTTGACTGGCAACCCGGTCGAGAAGGTGCTTTTCGGGATTTTGCGGGTAGATCTGGCAGTATTTTTGCCACTGTTCGTCCTGGGTATCCTTGACAAAACCGAGAACGTCTTCTTCGTACAAGGCCAGTTCGCGGTTGTAACCGGTGGGTTCACCCAACAGCCAGCCATTGGCCAGCATCTGCTGGATGATGTCGTTCTGGAAAACAAACTCTCGGGCGCGGTCACCGCCGTAATAACTCATGCCGCCACCTCCTGATTGTTGGGGTTCTCGGCAGGCGGTTGCCAGTTGCGGACATCGATTTTGCCGGTGACGGCGGCGAAGATGAGCGCGGTTCGGCGTTCTTGCATTAGGTTGATAGCTAATTCAGCTTTTTGAATTAAGTTTTCGTTTTTAGCAGTTTCGTTATCAAGGAAATTTGCAATTTTGACTTGCTCCTTAATTGGTGGCATGGCAAAAACTAAGGCTTTTAACTCTTTGTAATAAATCGCTGCGACATTTGTTGTTCCTTTGGCAATTATCCGTAACAAACTTAACCCTAAATCAGAGTTAAATAAGTAATTCATAAATGTAGTACTACCAACAAACTTCTCAATAAATGAGATTTTCAATATATTTGAGTTATAGAGTGATTTTTTCAATTCCCCTCGCCAAATTGAGACTTTCCCAACTAGATCAAGACTATTTCGTGTGTTAAAAAGGAAATCCCCATCATTTAACAAATGATCTTTCTCATATGCTTCATTGACGGGAAGATATTCCACTTTTTTCAATTTAATTCTTCCCCTCTCTAAATTCCCCATTTTGATAAGGGGCAGGCCTT
>JAQYVW010000129.1 GCA_030145325.1 Desulfurivibrionaceae bacterium | reverse complement strand
CCGGTTATTCCTTTTGTTGGCGCGGGGATGTCGACTACAAGCGGCTACCCCGGGTGGAGTGAATATTTAAAAAATGTATGCAAAGAAACACGCTTAACAGCTACTGCCCTGGATAAAATGCTTTCAGAAGGGCAATATGAAGAGGCTGCGCAAGCGCTTTATGATGATATGGGGGCTGCTTCATTCAACGAACATCTGAACAATAAATTCGGCAATACCAAAGAACCGGTGGGCCCTGTCAATTATTTGCCATTGCTTTTCAAGGCAGGGGTTATATCGACCAACTTTGATCCAATCCTAGAAACGGTCTATGCTAATTCGGCAGCGATGTTTAATGAGATTATGCTTGGAACTTCTGCAGGGGAATTTCCTAGATTAGTTGCTACAGGGAAAACTATTTTGCTTAAGCTACATGGCCATGGTGATCGCCTTAAGGATAGGGTCTTAACTCTTCAAGAGTATGAAGCTGCATACTCAGACCAAAAAGTGCTTAGGAGTTTAGTTTCGCATGCTTTCTTTGGGAAGACGATGTTGTTTCTTGGATGTAGCTTGTCCAGTGATAGGACTATTCAACTTATGGCTGAATATGTAAAGGAGTTTGGCCACGAGAATCTTGCTCGGCATTATGCATTTGTTAAATTGAGACACGGAGAGGATCGACTTGCCAGAAGGGAACAACTAGTAGCAGCCAACATATTTCCTATTTGGTACGAAGATATTGAGCATGACGAAGCCATTGAAGCTCTACTAAAGGCTTTGGCCGAAGGGATTACGGAAATATGATAACTGAAGACCAACTCGAACAGCTTTGCCTTGAATGGTTCCGTGTGGGCGGCTATGAGTACGTATATGGGCCGGAGATTGCCCATGATGGTGATGCCCCGGAGCGGGAGGATTATCGACAGGTAATACTTTCTAGCCGGTTGCTCGAAAGTCTGCAACGCATCAATCCCCACATCCCCAGGATTGCCTTGGAAGAGCAAGTCGCCCACGTTCTTGGTAAACCGGAAAGCCCGGTCCTGATCCACAACAACAAACAGTTTCAAAATTATCTACTCGAAGGGATGCCGGTCGAGTTTTCTGTCGGTGATGAGAAGCAGGCCGACCATGCCCAGCTTATAGATTTCCATAATCCCGACAACAATCAGTTTCTGGTGGTCAATCAGTTCACCGTTCAGGGTACCAAGATGAACCGGCGGCCTGATATTGTGGTGTTTATTAACGGGCTGCCGATTGCGGTAATTGAGCTAAAGAACCCGGCTGATGAAAATGCCGATGTCTGGGACGCCTTTAATCAGCTGCAAACCTACCGGGAAGAGATAAGCGACCTCTTTGTTTTTAACGAGGCACTGGTAATTTCTGACGGGATTACGGCCCGCATTGGTTCGCTTACCGCCAGTAAAGAATGGTTTATGCCGTGGCGGACCATCAAGAATGAAGACGACAAACCGCTTCTGGAATACGAGCTGGAAAAGATAGTAAAAGGCTTTTTCGATAAAGAGCTGCTGCTCGACTATATCCGCCATTTTGTGCTGTTTGAGCAGGACGGCGATAACCTGATCAAGAAGATTGCTGGGTATCATCAGTTTCATGCGGTACGCGAGGCGGTGCGGGTGACTCTGATTGCCTCACGCCAGCCTGATGAGTTGCAAACAGCAGAACTTCGGGCTACCTATGGGCGCGAGGTGGTACCCGGATCGCGTAAGGCCGGAGTGGTTTGGCATACGCAAGGATCGGGTAAGAGTATCTCCATGGTTTGCTATGCCGGTAAACTCTTGCAACAGCCGGAAATGCAGAACCCCACCATCGTTGTTGTTACGGATCGAAACGATCTGGATAATCAGCTCTTTGAAAATTTTGTTGCCGCCAAGATGTTGCTCAAGCAGGTGCCGGTAAGGGTGGAGAGCAGGGATGGGCTGCGCGAGTTTTTGGAAGAGCGGGCCTCGGGCGGGATTGTCTTTACCACGATTCAGAAGTTTTCTTTGATGAATGGTGAAGAGCATCACCCCGCACTTAATACCCGTAATAATATCGTGGTGATCTCCGACGAGGCGCATCGCAGTCATTACGGCAACAAGGCGGTTTTGGACCCGAAGACAGGGAAATACAAATTTGGTTATGCCAAACATCTGCGCGACGCTTTGCCGACGGCTTCATTTATCGGTTTTACCGGCACGCCACTTTCAAGTGATGATATTGTCGATAAAGATACCCAGGCTGTATTCGGTAGTTATATCAGCATCTACGATATTCAGGACGCGGTGGATGATGGGGCCACGGTGCCGATCTATTTCGAGTCGCGTCTGGCCAAGCTTGATATCAACCAGGAAGAGATCGATAAGCTCAATGAAGATGTGGATGAGGTTATCGAGGACGAGGAGGATATCAGCGCCCGCGAAAAAACCAAAGGCCGGTGGGCCGCCCTGGCGAAGTTGGTTGGGGCCGAGCCACGCATTGTGCAGGTGGCCGAGGATCTGGTCAATCATTTTGAGGCCAGGAATGCCACCATTGAGGGCAAGGGGATGATCGTCTGCATGAGTCGGGATATCTGTGTGCAGATGTTTAAGGCGATTACCGATTTGCGGCCGGATTGGGCCGGTGGGTTGGTCAATCAGGATGGAGACAAGTCTGGCTACTATGATCCGGAGGGTGGTGCGATCCGTATCGTTATGACCGGGAATGCTTCGGACAAGGGGCATCTGCAGCAGCATATCTACAGCAAGTTGCAGAAGAAGCGATTGGAGAAACGGTTTAAGGACCCCAACGACCCACTCAAGCTGGTTATTGTGCGGGATATGTGGCTGACCGGCTTTGATGTCCCGTGTGCCCATACAATGTATGTGGACAAGCCGATGCGCAGCCATAATCTGATGCAGGCCATTGCCCGGGTCAATCGGGTGTTTAAGGACAAGCCCGGCGGCTTGGTGGTGGATTATATCGGTATTGCCAATGAGCTGCGACAAGCGCTGAAAACTTATACCGAATCGAAGGGTAAGGGCAGCCCGGCGAATTATGCCCAGGAAGCATTTTCGATATTGTTGGAGAAGATCGATATTATCCGTGGGATGTTCCAGGGTTTTGATTATGGCGATTATGAGACCGAGGCGACTTTGCTGTTGGTCCCGGCTGCCAACCATATACTGGGGCTTGATGAAGGTAAGAAGCGGTTTCTTGATGCGGTATTGGCGATGACCAAGGCCTTTGCCCTTTGCGGCACATTGGATGAGGCAGGGGAGTACAAGAAGGAGATTGCCTTTTTTTCGGCGATTAAGGCGGCGATTAGCAAATACACGACCGTTGACCGGAAGCGCAGTGAGGAGGAGAAGCATTCTGCCCTGAAGCAAATTTTGGATAATGCGGTGGTGGCTGAAGGGGTGGCGGATATTTTTGCCCTGGCGGGGTTGGATAAGCCCAATATCGGCTTGCTTGATGATGGGTTTATGAATGAAGTGCGCAACCTGAAGAGCAAGAACCTGGCGGTAGAATTATTGGAGAAACTGCTGCGTGACCAGATTCGCACCAAGACCCGCAACAATGTGGTGCAGGAGAAGAAATATAGCGACCGTTTACTGGAGACCCTGAGGAAATACCGGAACCGGGCAATTGAAACGGCCCAGGTTATTGAAGAGCTGATCGAGATGGCCAGAGAGTTCCAAGGGGCCATGCAACGCCATGAAGAGTTGGGGCTTAATCAGGATGAGGTAGCCTTTTACGATGCCCTGGCCAATAATGAGAGCGCAGTGCGAGAGTTAGGCGATGAGATACTAAAGAAGATCGCCCAGGAGTTGACCGACAAACTGCGGAAAAGCACCACGGTGGATTGGCAGGTCCGGGATAGTGTACGGGCCAAGCTCCGTAATATGGTGCGGATACTCCTGCGGAGGTACAAGTATCCGCCTGACATGCAGGATGAAGCAATTGAATTGGTGTTGCGGCAGGCGGAGGTGTTGTCTGGTGAGTGGAGTAGGGGAGTATAACCTAAGGAGATGATGTTATGTCGAAATATGGATACAAAGATTCTAACTGGGATATCGCCAAACAAGAGGCGGTAGACATCCTCGGTGACTACGCTAACCGGCGACAGATGATTCCTTATTCTGAATTTGTACCCTACATAACTGCTGTCCGGTTTGATGGCCCCCATGATCCCAGACTGTTTCAGGTGAATTCAAATTGCAAGTGCACCACGAGCGACTTTCCAGAACACTTCATGGGGAGTCCGATATCCGAGGCACTTTCGGGGGCGATTGTTTAGCCTTTTAACGGCTTCTTCAACGTCTTTTTCTGTCAGCTTTTTAAAGTTA
>JAQYVW010000128.1 GCA_030145325.1 Desulfurivibrionaceae bacterium | reverse complement strand
TTACTTATTTCCAGCTTTAACCATAGGAAATCTTAACTATATTGCTCCAATACGAGGTTAACGTTCTTCCTGATTCTTCTCGAAATCCAGAGAGTGGATGAGTCTTAACAAACTGAAAAAATCAGCACTTCAGGCGAACAGTAGACATCTAAACCAACGAATAATTTTATCTTTTCAGATGTTCGACTTGGCAATATTAACGTAAAAATCAGGATCCTCGACGTTTGGCGTGGAAATATTGCTCCGCCGAAAGTCCTTGAAAAAAACGAAACCCTCTGCATGGCACTCCTATCCAAGCCAGCAGGCCAGGTATGTTCTCAGTAGCTCAAATTGCTCCCGCAAAACCTCCGCCTTATTATCTTCACTTCTGGTCTGCTGTATCTCGATCCGCTCGGCCAAGTCCGCCAGGTCTGTGAGTCCCAATCCTCCCAGCGATCCCTTGATGCTGTGGGCCACCCGACTCAGCACCTCCAGATCGTTCAGAGCCAGCGCCTCCTTGCCCTTGGCGAACTGCTCTAGCAGCGCATTTCTGGCCCGTTCCAGCAGCTGCTCCCTCTTTTCCAGGCTGAATCCGTAAATCTTTTCAAGATGGGCATGGATATCGACCAGAAAAGTTTCCTGGCAAGGCTCTTTTTTTTCCACGGCACAGAACTCTGCTTTTCCCGTTGGCCCCCCTCCCACATGACGGGCCAGCACGGCAAAAACTTCCTCCGGCGTAAAAGGCTTGGCCACGTAATCATCCATGCCGGCAGCCATGCACTTTTCCCGGTCACCGCTCATGGCATGGGCGGTCATGGCAATAATGGGAAGCTTGGTAAAGCGCGGGTTTTTTCGGATTTCTCGGGTAGCCTCGTAGCCGTCCATCTCCGGCATCTGGATATCCATGAGCACTGCCGCCACATCATCGTCCAGCAAGGCCAAGGCCTCCCTGCCATGGTTGGCCACCGTCACGATGATCCCCTCCGCGCCCAGGACCTCCTGGGCAAGCATCTGGTTGAACTGGTTGTCCTCCACCAACAGGATCTTCTTGCCCTGCAAGCCATGGATCGCTTCTTCATCCACCGCCAAGGCCTTCCTGCCGATAACATTAAACGTCTCGATACCGCTCACCTGGTGGGCCGTAACCAGTCCGAACGGCAGTTCAAAAGAGAAGGTGCTTCCCATCCCAGGAGAGCTTTCAACACCGATCTCGCCCCCCATCATGCCCACAAGCTTCTTGCAGATGGAAAGACCAAGGCCGGTGCCGCCATAATTTCGGGTGGTGGATCCATCCACCTGCTCAAAGGCGTTGAAGATGCTGCTGGTCTTATCCGCTGGAATGCCGATACCGCTGTCCCGCACCTGGAAGCGCAAACGCACGCTTTCCTCGTCGCTCTCCAGGCAACTGATAATCACCATGACCTCACCCTGGCTCGTAAACTTGATACCGTTGCTGATCAGATTAATTAGAACTTGCCCCAGTCGAAGGGGATCGCCAATCACCAGATCCGGCACATCATTGGCCACGTCGATATTGAAAGCAATCCCCTTGTCTCGGCAGCTCTCCCTGAACATCTCCAGTAGGGTGGCCAAACTATCCTGCAGACTGAACTTGATGCTCTCAATGAAGAGTTTGTTGGATTCGATCTTGGAGAAGTCGAGGATATCATTAATGATTCCCAGAAGTGCTTTGCTGGAATTCAGGGCCACCGTGAGATACCCCTCTACCCTAGTGGGAAGAGTCCGTTTAAGGGCCAATCTGATCATGCCCATGATGGCATTCATGGGGGTACGGATCTCATGGCTCATATTGGCTAGGAACTCTGATTTAAAGCGGTTGGCCGTCTCGGCCTGCTCGGCCATGTTGTTGGCCCGGATGATAGCCGCTTCCAGCTGTAGATTGGTATCGTTTAGTTGTTTCTCGGCCAGCTTGCGGGCAGAGATATCGTGTAGTAAGGCCAGCATCACCTGTTTGCCTTTCATGCTAAGGGACGAGATAAACACCTCAGCCCAAAAAGATGCCCCGTCCGAGCGACGAAACACCCACTCAAAGTTGTTTTTGTTGGCTTGCAACACTTCGGCAATTTTCCGGTTGATGACTTCCGTTGAGTGGTTGCCGTCCGGCTGCAGTACCTGGGAAAAGGCCGCCGGGGACTGACCGATGATTCGGGCCCGGTCTGAGCGAAACATAACCTCTGCATTGTGATTACAATCAACAAAGATTCCATCGGCCAGTATACAATACGCCTCCGGCGAAGATTCAAACAGGATGCGATATCTCTCCTCGCTCTCACGTAGTTGTTCCTCCTGTGCGCGTATCCCCGCATCAGTACGGCGCAGCAGAACAATGATGAAACTTAAGAGTAGCACCAGCACGACCCCGCCGGAAAAGCCACTGATAACCAGGATGTGGACAAATTCTGCTTTTACGGCGCTGATGTTGATCATGATCAGCAGATCGCCGACTTGTTTGCCCGAGGCATCCCGCAGGGGTGCCGTAGACACGCGCCATTTTTTTCCGTCATGGGTAATTTCCCGCTCCATTGCCTCATAGGAAGGGGCTGCCATCGGTTCATGATCAACCAGCGATGCGAAGACACCGGGCAAGCGATCCTGGGATGAGTAAACCACTACGGTATTGGCCAGACGATCCCAGTCGGGATCCTTGCCGAGCAAACGCATGTGCTCTTCCCAACTCTGTCTGTGCAACTCTTTCTTGTGGATGATTACGGCCAACTGGCTGCCGATTTGAGTGCGCTGTAACCGCAGAACATCCTCGATCTCCTTGCCCAATTCCACATAACCAACAAGCGTGGAGCCTTCGAAGACTGGTTGCAC
Source organism: Desulfurivibrionaceae bacterium (assembly GCA_030145325.1). GTDB lineage: Bacteria > Desulfobacterota > Desulfobulbia > Desulfobulbales > UBA5123 > UBA5123. The sequence goes on along the minus strand of JAQYVW010000128.1, from coordinate 1,488 downwards.
CACCCGCAGGGTAAAAGTGCCCAATGGACCTAGCTCGAGGCCGAAGGAGGTTTTGCCAGTACGTTCGGCCTCAAGGGCTGTGAAGCGATCGATTCTGTCGCCGTGTTTCTCCGGTCTATGAACACGCAGGAGGCAGACTCGATTGGCGTCCAGAAAGTAGAAATGCGTGATATTGGCTTTTTGGTGCATCATTTCGAACATAGGCAGACTCTCGACTAAGAGATGCTCAACATCGCCCTCGCGCAAGGCTTTGCGGAAGGATGAGTCGCTGGCGATGGGCTGGCTAGCCGCAATCAGTCCTAAGGTTTGTTGCGAAATGGAGTTACTCAGGGTGTTGGAAATATCAGTGGCCTGTTGAGCGACGGTTGCCTCCAGTTGCTGCCGGTGCTGCTGCCACAGAAACACTACGGCGCCGACCGTCATGATCACCACCATCACCGCCAGTGGCGGCAGCATACGCCGTGTTACCGATTTGGACATGGCCTCCACCTCCACGCTGCGGTTGACGAGCAGTATGGAAAACACCCCCCCAAGCAACAACGCCAACAACCCCACTGGCAGGGCAGACTGAGAGGCGACCTCCAAATGCATGGCGCGAGCATCGAGGTCCAAGGCTAGGACAACGGGTACCTTGGCATGCTGCATCGGAACCAAAGCTGTAATCCTGGAACCCCAGTGGTCGTTATATGGCCCTTCGATTACGGAATTCAGGGAGTCAAAGACAGAACGGAAACTTTTCGGGGCTTCGTTATAAATTTGACCGGGCAGGGAGTAATCTTTTGAATCAGCAACTTCGCTGTCAATGAGGGAAAAAACCGTACCATCAACCTTGCGGACCAAGAGATAGGCAAACCGGTAGTGAGGGTCGGCGGAACGAATCGCGGAAAGTTGTTTTTTAAGATGAAGGTAGTGAGGACTTTCCAGGTCCGCCTCTGTGCCGGTGAGCCCGTCAACATGTTCGATGTTAAGCCCCTGCGCCACCAATTGTGCATGCAGAAGCAGCTCTCCGCGCACCTCACGATCGGCTCGGTTCACCACCCCCCAGGCCAAAAGGACCCAGACCGCAAGGATGGCCGGGATAAAAACGGTTGTGCGATGCTTAATTGCCATGAAATGTGTCAGATGTTTTATGTTCATCAAAGGAGTCTCCCTTCTCTCTCCAGCGGCCTTGGCCAGATTTAATTCGGCGCATCCCGCCTTCAAATCCGTCATTATGGGTTTCGGCCAAGAAATCCAGTTCCAGAAAAGGAGAACATGATGATACTCAAATCTATCCTAAATCTGGTTCAATTGCATCATGGTTTTGTATACGGCGCTATCCGTCTGGTAGAGAAGTCAGTGCACTAATTAAAGAGCTATTGGCAATATTAACCGTTTCACAGAAAAGGCTGGTTGAGATTATTCCTGAGTATCTCTGACCGAGCTCAGGTCTAATCTTTGGATGAGAAACATCGACCAATGCGTGTCATAATTTTACTGGGCATCTCG
>JAQYVW010000005.1 GCA_030145325.1 Desulfurivibrionaceae bacterium | reverse complement strand
ATCAGGTAAGCGAGCATACGAGACTCCGAGGCATGCGAAAAAAATAAGCGCAGGCATATGTTTGATATCGGAGTCTCCACTTCGTTTCGCTTACCTCCGAGCATTATTTTTTGAACATAACGCAGAGATCGGGCAGGTAGCGAACCTGTGAGACTCCGAAAAAACCATTTATGGACAGACACTGGCTAGTAACCAATGGCTGCGAGTATAGCAAGTGGCGGTTGAAAACTCAAAGAGATCGAATCATTCCAGCCCATCCCACCCTCTCCGCCACCATAAATAAAGGATGAAGAGACGCTGGTTTTCATGGTATAGATGACAACTTGCTAATCGTCGTCAACGTACTGCCAACAAGGGCTCTGCTAACGCAGCCAAAAAAATCACAACGACCTCACCAATGCCGTTTTTGCTTTACACATATCTTGCCACCGAGATCCTTGCCCCGTTTTTTGCGAGTCTATTGATTCTTACCTCCATCCTTTTTCTGGGCCGGTTGGCGCCGATGCTGGACGTTATCCTCGACTTTGGCATCAATCCTCCCGACTTTATCCGTTTTTGCGCCTATATCCTCCCCAACATGTTGCTATTCATCATCCCCATGGCGGCGATGATCGGGGTCATCATTGGCTTTAGTCGCATGGTTTCCGATAACGAAATCATCGCCATGAAGGCTGGCGGCATTGGCCTCTATCGCATGTTACCGCCGGTTATTCTGATTGCCGCAATAACCGCCGGTGCCACGGCCCTGGTTTCCACCACCTTTATCCCGGTGGGCAATACCGCCACCAAGCAAATACTTTTCCGCCTGGCCAAGGAAAAAATTGACAACGGCCTCAAAGAAAGACAGTTCAGTCAAAGCCTCGGCGAGATGGTGATCTATGTGGACAAGGTGGATCCCGATACCAAAGAACTCAACGGCGTATATATTTCGGATATGCGCACCCCACAGACCCCCACCACCATCATCGCCCGCAACGGCTCATTAAATGCGCACATGGACAGCATGGAAGTCCATCTGGAACTGAGCGACGGCTCCATGCACCGCGCTCCAGAGGAGCTTAGCCAAACCGTGCTCTTCAAGAAGTACACTCTCAAGATACCGCTACAAGAACCCAAAGCCGTGCTGGGCGAAAGCGCGGACGACATAAATAAGGGACGCCTCAGCCAAGAAGAACTGCTCACCAGGGCAAACCATTTAGGCCGAAACAGCAAAGAAGGCGCCAGCTTTCTCACCGAATACCATAAAAGACTGGCGATGCCGGTTGGCTGTTTTATCCTCAGCCTGCTCGGCCTGCCCCTGGCTCTTTTTACCCGTCATGGCCGAAAACCATTGGGACTGCCGCTGGGCTTAGGCTTTTTCATCATCTACTACGCCATGCTCACCGGCGCCACCGGTTATGCTGAAAACAGCACCGACCTCATCGCGCTGCTGATCTGGCTACCCAACCTCCTCTTTGCTGCCCTCACCATCTTCTTTATCCGCCAAGTGGCTGAGGAGAAATCAAGCCCTACCCTGGAGCGGATCTTTACCCTAAGCGATGATCTGCTGGCAATGCTGCCCCGTCTCTTGGGCAAGGGAGATAAAAGCTCATGAAACTGCTGGATCGCTACCTGCTCGGGCAGTTCTTCAAAAACCTGCTCCTGATCCTTTCATCACTGGTTGCCATCTATCTGCTTATTGATTTCTTTGAACGGATGGACAACTTCATGGATGCACACAAGCCCATTGGCTTGGCCATCAAGTATTTCCTCTGCAAGATCCCGCAGATTTACGACATGATGATCCCCATTTGCATGCTTCTGGCTGGGGTCACCACCCTGGGGATGCTCAACCGCCAGCACGAATTCGTGGCCTTGAAAGCCGCCGGGATCAGCGTTAGCCGGATCATCGCCCCGCTGCTCATCGGCGCCAGCATAGTCACCACGATCAACATTGGCATTGACCAATGGCTCTTGCCACCCACCAATAGCGCCGTTAACCGCATTTTCTTCGAAGAGGTGCAAAACCGTGTCCCCACTGGCGTGGTCCGCAACGGTCGTGTTTACCACCGCGGCCCTGACGGCATTTACTCATTCATGAGACCAAACCCCCATAAAAACCATTTTCTCGACTTCTCCTATGTAACGTGGAACGAATCCCACCAAATGGAAATGCTGCTCACCGCCCAAACCGCCGATTGGCAAGAGGGACAATGGACATTCCAAAACGGTCAGCTAAAAAAACGAACCCCCGGCAACGACTTTGCCATTACCCTGTTCAAGAAAACGGATATCCCCCTGCCGGGAACACCCGACACCTTTTTTGTCTCCCCGTATATCGCCGAAGAATATTCCATTCTCGATCTTTACCACCGCGCTCAAGACCAAGTTGAATACGGTGACCGAACCGGCTGGATCGATTTCCACCGCCGCCTCTCCTTTATCTTTCTCGGCCTGCCGTTACTGCTGCTCGGCATTCCGGTACTATTGGTGGTGCAGGAAAGACGCGGGCGCGATCTGGCCCTGGCCATCCCCATCAGCTGCGGTCTGGCCTTCGGGGCCTGGGGTTGGTGGAGTCTGGCCCAATCCCTGGCCAAAACCGTCAATATTCCACCCTCAATCCTAGCCTGGAGCATTCACCTTCTGGCCGCCTCCGTGGGTATCTATTTCATCAGGCGGCAGGACCAATAAGGATCATGGACAACAACCAGTATACATCACGGGCTACCGCCAACTGGCGGCAGATGCTCGACAAGAAGCGCCGGGTCGGGATCGTTGGTATCCCACCGTTGTCGGTCATATCTTTTTTACATCAGTCCAGCATTGCCATTGACGACCTGGACGCCATGTTGATCAAGGCTGATCTGGAAATGGTCACCACCTACCTGCCACGAGTCTATTGCGCCATCCTCCGCACCGTGGTTTTAAACGCCATTCATCTCAAACTGGACGCGGTGATCATTGATGTTGGCCCCGGTAAATGCGATGCCGCCTTCCATGTTGCCACCATCCTCGAAGAGAGCTTAGATATCCCAGTGATCCGTACCGAAAACCGTGACAACCATGCTTTCGGCACCCCCATCGCCCAGGGGAGACTGCCGCTGCAGGAAAAACTCCTCCGCATCACCGAAGGGGTGAAAAGTCCGCAAGCCGCGCCAAACCCACCGGAACCCTTTCCGGCCAGCGCTGGTTTCTGGGGGGTGCCACCTAGGGATTTTTCCATCCTCGAACTTTTTCCAGACACCACCCATGTCTACGGCTGGAGCCGCTGCATGGAGAACAAAACCCCGGCTGACGCCGACCTTGAAGCCTATTTCAACCCCGAGATCCCCACCGTCTTCTTTGCCCAATCCTTTTGCGCCAAGACCGCCCTGGCCCGCTACCTGGCCAGCCGCCATCCCCACGGCCTCTATCTTGACGTTGATGTCCACACCGGCAACAGCGCCAGAGCCAAGATTGAGGCATTTCTCGAACTTTCAGGGGGTGGACAATGATTCTCGGCGATTTCGGCACCTCCTACTGCAAATTCCTCGATACCGATCAAGCAGAGGCAAAACCCACCATTGTCGCCACCAAGGAGTTATCACCCGACCTCAAAATCGACCTAGCCACCGGCCACAATGGTAAACGGTTTGCCAACCAATACGTCAACGAGCTAATCGCTCTGGCCCGGGGCGGCGAGGCCTTGATTAAGGAGAAAAACTTTCTCCTTCTCGATTGTGGCAGCCGTGATATAAAGTTTGTCCAATATGCCGATGGCAAGCTCAAAGACATGGGCTGGAACGCCGAATGTGGTGCCTCCATGGGCTTTACCATCGAGTTACTGGAGAAGTATTACGACCTTGACTTCACCACCCTCAACGTTCCAGCCACCACCTTTTCCGTTACCTGCGGGGTACTGGGGATGAGCCACATCTTTGATGCCGTGATCTCCGGGGTACCGGTGGCAGAGGCAGTGTCCCGTTTCGTAAAGGGAATCGCCATTAACGCTTACCGCTTCGCCAACTCGCCCAAGAAAATATATCTATCCGGCGGCCTTTGCGACAATCCGCTGTTCGTGGCCAGTCTACCCTGCGAAGTCGTCCCCCTTGGCCGATTTGTCTTGCTTGAAGGGTTACAATTAACCCTGGCGATGAACCAAGGAAGTTAAAAATGAGCCACCAGCAGCAACAAAAAAAACAACGTCTTAACTGCTTAGGCTGCCGCCATTTCTACATTACCCATCAAGCGAACCGGCCATACGGTTGCCGAGCCATGGGCTTCAGATCCCTACAGATGCCGTCGGTGGCAGTGCAGATGAATTCAGGTCTGGAATGCCAACTATTCAGCGCCAAAAAATCTTGAGCGAATCTGTCTGGAAGCCGTAATGAATGACCACCCATAGCAAAGGCACCCTGCTCCTGCTCCAAAACATCACGAACCGGCAAGGTGACAATCCTCCCCATCTCCTATTCCCCCCCATTTTTGTTCGCAACACCCTTATCCTAGGCGGATAACAGCCGACCACCAACCCGTCCCGTTAAACCAGATAGTCGTACACCTCATTAGGTCTGTTCACTTTCGACATTTTCCACAATCACCTTGCCTACCTGCTCCGTTATCTACATCTTTTATCCTCGGACAAAATTAAGTAACATTAAGCAAGCCAGCAGAATTTGTTACTGCTGACGGAGAGCATTTTTCCCCTTCTACCTGAACGCAGAACAACACTTAATTAAAAGGAAGTACAACGAGGATTTCAAGAAAATCAAACCGAGAAAGCGGTTGCAAATATTATTACTGCCCTTGCACAATCAATTAACTGTACAAACGAATAAACTAAGGATTAATATCTTAGAAAATCAAACGATCGTTTGAACGGAGCGCACGACCATGCCGTCAACACCTTGCCACCGCAACTGCCGACATTCTTTCATAACAAAACTGATGCTCGGGAGCATCCTGCTCATCCTGCTCCCAAGCTGCATGACTGTGGGACCGAACTACACACCACCCAAGGCTAGCTCACCGGATTCCTGGCACAGCACCATGGGCCAAAAGGGGATCACCATCGCTTCCACCTCCGCCGATGAATTGGCCCACTGGTGGACACTCTTTAACGACCCGGTGTTGACCAGACTGATTGCGCAGGCTACAGCCGACAACACCGATCTGCGGCAAGCCCAAGCACGAGTTCGCGAATCCCGAGCCCGCCGGGGGATCAGCCATGCCAGACGCTTCCCCACCCTCACCGCCAATGGTAAAACCAGCAAAAGCCAAAGCAGCAAAGAAACCGGTTCCAACGCCACCCGCGAGCTGTACTCGGCAAGTTTTGACGCTGGCTGGGAACTGGATCTCTTTGGTGGCAAGCGCCGCACTGAGGAAGCTACCCAGGCAGATCTTGCCGCCAGCGGCGAGGATCTCCACGACGTGCTGGTGAGTCTGCTGGCCGAGGTGGCCCGCAACTATGTTGAACTCCGCAGTGATCAAACCAAGCTCAATATCGCCCAAAAAGATATCGCCGCCAGGGAAGAAAGCGCAGCTCTCACCCTCCAACGCGTAACCACCGGCCTGGCCGCCCAACAAGAGATGGAACAGGCCATCACCAGTCTCGAACAGGCCCGCGCCCAACTGCCCAGCCTGGAGACCAATCTCCACCAGACCAAGAACAGGCTGGCAGTATTACTGGGCGCCCCCCCCGGCTCCTTGGGCGCTGAGTTGGGAAAAACCTGCCCCATCCCCACCCCACCCGAACACATCGTGGTTGGCGTCCCGGCGGAGGTTTTGCGTCACCGCCCCGACGTTCGCCGCGCCGAACGAGAACTTGCCGCCCAGACCGCCCGCATAGGTCAGGCCACCGCCGCCCTCTACCCAAACTTTTCCCTCTCCGGCTCCATTGGCCTTGACGCCTTTACCCCGGCAAGACTCTTCAATAGTTCCGCCCGTTCTTCCTCAGCCCAGGCTGGGATAAGCTGGTCAATCTTTGACTTCGGAGCCATCCGCCAAAACATTGAAGTGCAGAATGCCCGTCAAGAACAAGCTTTGGGCAAATACGAAGGTACGATCCTCTCCGCCCTGGCAGAGGTGGAAAACGCCATCACCGCCTATGCCAACGAACAACAACGCTGCCAATCCTTGACCTTGGCCACCGCCTCAGCACAAAAATCACTACAACTTGCAGAGCAGCAGTATAAGGTCGGGTTGGTGAATTTTTTCACCGTTCTCGACAGCCAACGCACGTGGCTCTCCCTCCAAAATCAACTGGCCGGAAGCCATGCCGCCATTGCCACCAATTTAATCAGCCTCTACAAAGCATTAGGCGGAGGCTGGACCTCCTTGGCCACAACAAACAAGAACAGCAAACAGGATTAACCCACCATGTCCGAGACCACCACCAACTCCGAGGAACTAAACAAGACCCTGGGAATCGGCCAATTCACCGAACCGCCGAACCATTTTAAACGCTGGGTGCCATGGGGAGTTGTCATCCTGCTCATCATCATCGTCAGCCTATTTTTGCGACGGCAAGATCCAGCCGAGAACGTGCGCTACCATACCCAGCCGGCGAGAAAAGGCGATCTGGTGGTCACGGTCACCGCCACCGGCACCCTGGAGCCCACCAATCAGGTGGAGGTTGGCAGCGAACTCTCCGGCATCATCCGCACCGTGGACGTCGACTATAACGACCGGGTCAAGATGGGCCAGGTTCTGGCCAGTCTCGATACCGCGAAACTTCATGCCCAGGTGGTACAGGCCAAGGCCGCCCTTGACTCGGCCAAAGCCAGGGTAGCACAAACAGAGGCCACGGTTACCGAGACGACCAATGAACGTGACCGCTTGCACCGTGCGCAGGATCTGAGCAACGGCAAGCTTTCCTCCCAGCATGATCTGGATTCTGCCCATGCGGCCTGGCAACGCGCCAAGGCGGATCTTGCCGCTGCCAAAGCCGCGGTGGCAGAGAGTGGCGCTGCCCTTGACGCCAAGGAAACAGATCTCGCCAAATCGGTGATCTACTCGCCCATCAACGGCATCGTTCTTGTCCGCTCGGTGGAGCCGGGCCAGACCGTGGCCGCCTCCCTCCAAGCGCCGGTGCTCTTCACCCTGGCTGAAGATCTCGGCCAGATGGAACTGCACGTTGCCGTGGACGAGGCTGACGTGGGGCAGATCAAAAAAGGACAAACCGCAACCTTTACCGTTGACGCCTATCCCGACCGCACCTTCCCGGCCCGCATTACCCAGGTTCGCTACGGTGCCCAGGTGGTTGACGGGGTGGTAACTTATGAAACCGTGCTGACGGTGGACAACAAGGATCTCACCCTACGCCCGGGGATGACCGCCACCGCCGACATCACTGTGGATCGGCAGGGACAGGTGCTCATGGTCGCCAATGGCGCCCTGCGTTTCACCCCGCCGCCCCAAAAAACCGCCACCACCAAACGCGGCGGTAGCCTGCTCAGCAAACTCTTCCCCCGCCGTTCACACCGCAAGGGCAAACAACAAAAACCGAGCAAAAAAATGGCTCGGCAACAGCAGGTCTGGACCGTGCGGGACAACAAACCGGTGGCCATTACTGTCACCACCGGCGCCAGCGACGGAATCATGACGGCGGTGAGCGGCGATGAGGTGAGCGAAGGGATGGAACTGATCGTCGACATGGAGAGCGGCACAAAATGAACCCTGCCCCACTCCCCCCCCCTCTCATCTGCCTCAAGGGGGTGACCAAGGTCTACGGCCACGGCCAGGCAGCCATGGCCGCCCTTCGCGGCATCGACCTCGAGATCGGCCAGGGCGAATTCGTCGCCGTGATGGGCCCCAGCGGCTCCGGCAAATCCACCTGCATGAACATCCTCGGCTGCCTGGACACCCCCACCCGTGGCGGTTACCAGTTCCGAGGGGTGGCGGTGGAAGAACTCAGCCGCAACCAACGCGCCATGCTCCGCCGCCATTACCTGGGTTTTGTCTTCCAAGGCTATAACCTGCTCAACCGCACCTCGGCCCTGGAAAACGTCGAACTGCCCCTGATCTATCGCGGCCTGCCTGCCGCCCAACGCCGCGCCGCCGCCCGCCAAGCCTTGGCTGCAGTGGGCCTATCCGACCGGGAACACCACACTCCCGGCGAGCTCTCCGGTGGTCAGCAGCAGCGGGTGGCCATTGCTCGGGCCATTGTCACTGAACCGGCGGTGCTCTTTGCCGACGAGCCCACCGGCAATCTTGACACCGCTCGCAGCAAGGAAATCATGGAACTCCTCGCCAGCCTGAACCGCGAGCATGGCATCACCATCATGATTGTCACCCATGAACCCGACATGGCAAAATACGCCAAACGGACGGTCTGTTTCGTCGATGGCCTGGTTGCCACCGATGAACCGGCAGGAGGAGAAAGCTGATGCTCTGGAATGCCTTTCTCCTCGCTCTGCGTGAGATCCGCCGCAACGTTCTGCGCTCCTTTCTCACCATCCTCGGCATCGTCATCGGCGTGGCGGCAGTAATCACCATGGTCACCATCGGCGGCGGCGCCACCGCCCAAGTCACCCAACAGATCGCCAGTCTCGGCACCAATCTCCTCATCGTCCGCCCCGGCCAGCACTTGGGCATGGGCCAGCGGGGCGCGGCTTCGCCCTTTAGACAAGAGGATGTCACCGCCATTGCCCGCGAAATCCCGGCGGTGGCGGCGGTGGCCCCCTCAGCCTCCCAGTCCGTTACCACCATCTTCGGCAACGCCAACTGGTCCACCAGTGCCAACGGGGTGGACAACCGCTACTTTACGGTGCGCAACTGGACCATTGAGGAAGGGCGGATGTTCAGCGACGGTGAACTGCGGGCGGGACAAGCGGTCTGCGTGCTGGGGGCAACGGTGCGGAAAGAATTGTTCGGAGGCCAATCGCCCTTGGGCAGCAAAATCCGGCTGGGCAAAATGTCTTGCCAGGTTATCGGCCTGCTGGCAGCCAAGGGCCAATCCACCATGGGCCGCGACCAAGATGACCTCATCCTGGTGCCGCTGCGCACCTTCCAACGCCGGATTGCCGGCAAGCAGGATATCAGCCTGATCCAAATCTCGATACGGGATGGTATTGACACCAACAAGGCCCAGAAAGACATTGAGCTGTTGCTGCGGGAACGCCGCCACATCAGCGTCGGCGAAAACGATGATTTTCAGGTTCGGGACATGAAAGAGATTGCCCAGATGCTCACCGGCACCACCCGCATCCTCACCAGCCTGCTTGGCGCGGTGGCAGCGGTGAGCCTGCTGGTGGGCGGTATCGGGATCATGAACATCATGCTGGTTTCGGTAACCGAGCGCACCCGCGAGATCGGCATTCGGCTGGCCATCGGCGCCCTGGAGCGCGAAGTGCTGCTCCAGTTTCTGGTGGAGGCGGTGGTGCTTTCTTCCTTTGGCGGGGTGGTGGGGATTCTCCTCGCCATCGTCTCTTCCCTAGGCCTCAGCGCCCTACTCAACGTACCGTTCATCCTTAACCCTGGTATCATCATCCTGGCCTTCTTCTTCTCGGCAGCGGTGGGGGTGATCTTCGGCTTCTTCCCGGCCCGCAAAGCAGCACAACTGGACCCCATTGAAGCCTTACGCCATGAATAACCATGGTGATCTCAACTCAACCCCGTCACCGTTTCACCAGCACGTTGCGAATCTCCTGCGCCAATTTTTCTCGTTCCACCGGTTTCATTAAAATCACATCTACGCCCAGTTCCGCAGCTTCCTTTTTTGAGAGGATCGAACTGTAACCCGTACAGATGATAATGGGCATCTCTGGCCTAAGGTTGCGGATATTCTCAACCAATTCAAAGCCGGTCATCTGCGGCATGGTTTGATCGGTGATCACCACGTCGAAGGCTTCCGGATTGTCTTCAAACAGCATCAACGCTTCCAAGCTGCTGGTGGTGCCGGTGACCCGATACCCTAACTTGCCAAGAGAGGACTGATACAGGGCAACGATACTGCTTTCGTCATCAACCACCAGAATGCGTTCATTGCCGGTCTGGATATTTGCTGTCCCCTCCGCCTTCTCCTTGATTCCAACTTTGATATATGAAGGAAGAAACACCTTAAATAAAGTTCCAACCCCCGGCGCGCTCTTTACTTTAATCACACCACCGCAACTCTCAACGATACTGTGCACCAACGCCAATCCCAGCCCGGTACCGCTTCCCACCTCCTTGGTGGTGAAATATGGCTCAAAGATCCGAATCAAGGTTTCCGCATCCATGCCACAACCGGAATCACTGACCGCAAGCTCCACAAAAGAACCAGCCGAGACAGGAAACTCGCCATCGATATCTTGTGCCGCCAGCATCCGCCGCGCCAAAGAAACCCGCAACACCCCTTTTTCGTTTTCCATCGCATGGAAGGCATTGGTGCAAAGATTCATCATGATTTGGTGAAGTTGGGTTGGATCGGCAAGGATTGCGCCACAGTCTTCAGCATCTACCTCCATAGCAATGGTGGATGGCAATGAAGCCCGTAGCAACTTAAGCGATTCCTTGATGATCAGATGTGGCCGGAGGGGGATTAAAGCATGGTCAACCTTGCGACTGAAGGTCAAGATTTGTTTGACCAAATCAGCGGCACGAAGAGAGGCCTGAACAATCTCTTTAATATCTTCATGCAGAGAAACCTGGCCGCGGCTCTCAACCTCGGCAATCTGGCTATACCCGAGGATTGCTGAAAGAATATTATTAAAATCATGGGCAATCCCTCCGGCCAGAGTGCCCATGGCCTCCATCTTCTGGGCTTGCCGTAACCTGCTTTCACTTTCGTTACGTTCGGTAAGATCCCGAGCGATCACCGCCATGCCGATGGCGCCTTGATCCATGTTGTCGGCAACCACAAACAAATTCAGTTCCACAACCAGCAACTTACCGGAACCAGGCGGCAAGAGAGACAACTCCCCGTGCCAAGCCCCGGTCGCCAGGGCGGTGGGGAAAATTTCCTGAGCGAAATGGTCTCTCTGATCCGGTGACAAATAATCAAGGATACTTACCTCGTTGAGAGGCCCGGATTTCACCATGCCCACCAGCGTTCGCCCGGAATTGTTGAGATAGAGCAATTGGCCGTCAAGGGCAGCGATGCCGATAAAATCAGGACTGTGCTCAATAATCGCCACAAGTTTTTCCTGTTCTGCCTCAGCTTGCTTGCGGGCGCCGATATCTTCAACAACGGAGATGAAAAATTTCGGCTGGCCATGTTCATCACGGACAAGTGAAATTGACAGATTGACCCAGAGAGAATGACCATCCTTGCATATGTAACGTTTTTCCAGGGCATAATTTTGCATTTCACCGGCCAACATCCGGTCTTTGTAGTTCAGATTATCTTCCAGATCCTCTGGATGGGTGATCCTTTGAAAACTGAGCGCCAGAAGTTCTTCCCGTGTATATCCCACCATATTACAGAGCTTCTGGTTGACCATGATCCAGTTGCCATTGGTGGCCACCAAAGCGATCCCCACCGCCGCCTGCTCAAAGATTCCCCGGAACCGTTCCTCCGACTGGGCGAGTTCCGCTACCGCCTGGGCATGTTCCCGCCTGCCCCGCAGCGTATTGAGGCCGTTGACAACAGCCACGGCAACTTCGCGGAGAAGATCTATCTCCTGGGCGTCAAAGGCATCGGGCTCGGGGGCATAGATATTCAAGGCGCCAATGGTGCCGAGGAACGGATCAAGCAAGGGCAGGGCTAGGGAAGATTGGTAACCGCGCAGACAGGCCTGCTCCCGCCAAGGCTGAAAGCGACTATCGGTGAGAATATTCCTTATCACCTGCGGCTCGCCGCTCTTGATCGCCATCCCGGTTGGGCCACCGCCCCATTCATCATCGGCCCAGCTTACACGCAAATGTTCTAGATATCCGTCGTCATATCCGGACTGGGCCGCCGTCCGCACCGATTTAAGCTGATCATCTTCGGCAAAACCAATCCAGGCCAGTTGATAGCCGCTCTTGCCCACCACCGCATTACAGATACTCTGGAGCAATGCATCATCCGTCTCGGCGCAACTTACCGCTTGATTGCAATCGATAAGGGTTTGCATGGCTCGATTAACACGGCGCAGTTCCTGCTCGCTCTTTTGCCGCTCGGTTATATCCTGAGCAATAAGAACTATCCCGGCAGGAGATACATCCTCGGGATGACCCATCACCGAAGCGGAGAGGATGACCGGAATTGCTTCCCCGGTTCGACTCATAAAGATTATCTCGCGCCCTTGCGACCATCCAATGGCCAACAACTCCGCCAACTTTTCCCCGGAGAAAAGCTTTTCCCCATCTTTTTCCAGAAAAAAATTCTCAACGCCATTGCCGGCAAAATCACCTTTAGGGTAACCAAGTTTTTCCAAGGCGGCTTGATTCACTTCCGAGATCACCGTGGTCTGCTTTTCGACATCAATGCCGAGGACAAACAACATCTCGTTCATGGAATTGATGATCGATGAAAAATAATCCAAGGAAACAGTTTTCAGGGAAAGATTGGCCGCCATTTGATTAAAAGCAACCGCCAGTTCTCCCACTTCATCACGGGAGGTTACGTCAATCCTGTCAGCCATGGAACCGTGGCCAAGCTGCCGCACCCCGGCGATCAGCGTACTGATTGGTTTGGCTAAAGATGCGGCGAGAAACGCACCGGTGGCGTTTACCAGCACCAGGGTAATCACCAAGAGAAAAAATACCCGGTCACGAAGCTGCGCCACGGAAGAGAAGATCTCATCTTGATCTATTTCGGCCAACAACACCCAATGCACCCCAGAAATGTCAAGAGGTGTAAAAGCGGAAAGCACCGGCACCCCCCGATAATCCTTGATCAAAGCGGAGCCCGTTTCTCCCTTGAAAGCCCGCTGCACCGATTCTGTTGCTACCTTCAGGAGCAGAATAGAAGTATTGTCGTTTTGCATTTCGGCCAGCGTTGCGGCTGGCACCTGCTGTTCTTTTTCCTGGGCAAAAAATTGTTGCCGGGATTCCAAAAGAAAGCGCGAATCACTGCGCATGGTATAGTCGGGGCCGACGAGGTAGGTTTCACCGGTTGCCCCGAGGCCCTGTTCCCGCCATTTTTCGTTATCGGTCATCGCCGCATTGATCTCATCAACCGATATTGCCAGAACCAAAACGGCAATGGTTGTTGACCCGTCCCGCACCGGCGCGGCGACGAAGGCGGCCGGCTGATGATTGGCAGGGCAATACTTTTCAAAATCCGTCACCTTGACGCCGCCACCTTCTGCCGCAACCACGCTTTTGAATACCTTCGCCAGCGGGCCGTCTTTCCAGGCTCCATCCAGAATATTGGTCGCGAAATCAAGTTCTTTTCGGGTCGAATAAACGACAACCCCGCTGGCCCGATCGATGAGAAAAAGATCGTGGACATTGAGGTCCTTCCCATACCCTGAGAAAAAAGCGTGGTAGCGGGCATGGGTCTTTTCATACGTGGTTTGCAAGTTGGCTGATAGATTTTTTTGCTGCCCGGCATCTTGTCCAGTGACATACAAATTTTGCAGATAGAGGCTCCTGGGATCATGGGGCAGAGAGGTTTCAACAGTCGAGAATACCTTTTGGCTGGTTGAAAAATGTGCGGTCTCGACAACCTTTGCATACCGGTCACGCAACGCCTGGGACACAGGAGGATTAGAGGTTGATTGTGGCGGCAGTTCATGATCCAGCGCCACAAATGCTTTTTGGAAATCCTTGGCCGCCGCGACAATGGTCCACCCTTTCGACAACATCAGGGTTGCGGTGTGCATCCGATTAAAATATCGCTCTATCTCATGCTTGCGACTATCCCGAATACTGATGAAATGATCTATGCTCTTATTGATAAGGGTGGTTTTTAGAAAGGTATAGTGCTCCCAAGAGCTAAGCAGGGTGCTGCCCACCCCGACAAAGAACAAAGCCAAAAAGATTTTTATGCGTAGATTCACTGGTCGTCGCAACACACGCATCTTCCTAAAATAGATAATTTTAATCCGGCACCTATGTTTCGCTACCACTCAACGGCTTCAATTTCACGTTAAACCATATAGTTCGTTAGAGCAAATAGATCAGAAATTACCTGCACCCAAATGGCTTAGCATGTAAATCACGATTATGATAAAGATCGAAACTGATCCTGCTCATCACCGAGGCCCTAACCTTGGCAACTGACTAAATTCAGAAGTAAACCAGTCTTGATCTCCATTACGGGGAAGCCCATAAAGGTCCGTGCCATGCAAAAAAATGAACTGCCCGCCGTTCTTGCCGCCCTTGCCGGTGCCACCATCTGGGGGCTGGTCTGGCTGCCCCTGGCCCGGCTGACCGCGCTGGGTGTAAGCGGCCTCTGGACCACCTTACTGGTCTTTGCCCTGATCGGCGGCGCGGGGTTGATCCCGCTAATCATCGCCAACCGGCGCGGCCACTGCCCACTGACCTTCGGTCCGGCGCTGCTGCTGATCATCTTCGGCGGGCTCACCAACCTACTCTTCTTTATCGCCCTCACCGAGACCACCGTGGTCCGAGCTTTGATGCTATTTTATCTCTCACCGATCTGGAACCTGCTTGGCGGTAGGCTGATCGGCAAAGGACGGATCACCCCCCGCAAGCTCCTGATGATAGGGGTCTCACTGGCCGGAGCCTTCATTCTCCTCGGCTTCCACCATAGCCACAGTCCGAGCTGGAATGGCGGTGACACCTGCGCGCTACTCTCAGGGCTGGCCTTTGCCGTCTCGGTGGTGGGGTTGCAACTGAGCCCCTCCACCCCGAGCTGGGCTCTCACCGTCATCCACTGGCAGGGGGCGGCGATCACCGCCCTCATCGGTATCATCCTTTTCAACCCACCAGCCCCGGACTGGGGCCAACTGCACTTATGGCTACCGCTGCTCATCTTCTTTGCCGTGGGCATGCAAGGCGCGGCCTCACTCTCCATTCTCTACAGCCTCACTAGGCTTGAAAGCTACCGGGTCAACATCTTGATGCTCTTTGAAATAGTGGTCGGTGCCCTTTCCTTTGCCCTCTGGTCCGGCAAAACAATCGCTGCCCACGAATGGCTGGGAATCGCGCTGATCATCACCGCCTCCCTGTTGGACAATCTCCGACAAGATCACACCGCCCCTGACAATATTAACAATTAACCATTTGCGTCCTACGGATGATCTGGTTATATTGGCCGCACTTTTTCACCGTTACGAATGAATGGCCAGGGAAACCTCTAAGTTTGGTACCCACGCCACATTCACCCCGTAAAAAACAGTCGGTAACCAACACCGCCACCCCATGGATCAACAATGAACGATAGAGACCGCCTCAAACAACTCCTTCTCGAGAAATCATACCGCAAGGGAACCTTTACTCTCTCTTCCGGGCGGGAATCAGACTTCTATATCGACGGCAAGCAGACAACCCTTTCTGCCGAAGGGGCCTACCTCTGCGGCAAGTTAATGTTAGAGATTATTCAGGCCCATGAGGTGAAAATTGATGCCGTGGGCGGCATGACCTTGGGGGCCGATCCCTTGGTGACAGCAGTTTCCATGGTCAGCTTTCTTGAAAAAAATCCCATCCCCGCCTTTATTGTCAGGAAGGAATCAAAAAAACATGGCACCGAGGACTACCTGGAAGGACGCAAGAACCTCCCCGAAGGCGCCACCGTGGCCCTGGTGGAGGATGTCGTAACCAGTGGTGGCACCCTGATTCAGGTTATTGATCGGGTGGAGGCCCAAGGATATAAGGTTGGGGCAGTACTGACCGTGGTTGATCGTCAGGAAGGCGGCGCCGAGGCGTTGGCCGCAAAAGGGGTGAAGCTTGAGGCTGTTTTCACCCGCGAACAACTACTTAGCTAAGCGCAGATCACCAAGAGGAGCGGCAAGGGGCCGCTCCTCACTATCGTATCAATTTGGAATTATTTAAAATGGCTATGCAGTGCAAGAAATGTGACGGCAAACTTGAAGTAAACCGGAGCTGCGGCCGAGTACGGATGCGTTGCAGCAGCTGCAGGCACGAATACCAGATTCACGAGGTTGCAGACCAACTGGACAGCGAAACCGAGGCGATTCTAGAACGTTACACCTGCCTTATTTACGACTGATCTTCCCCGCCGCCCGACACTCTCTCTTACCAGGCAAACCGCAACTGATTATCCAGGGCGTTCACTCGCTCCAGTTTCACCTGCACCAACTCACCCGGTTCCACCGCCCCGGCCTGCACCTTCGGCAGATCACCATCCAGCAAACAATCGGTCAAGATCACCTGTATTCTCTTGGGGCCGCGATTGATCACCAACGCCTCAACCCGCTCACCGACCTTGGGCTCTAGATACTTGAGCAGCCAGTAACGATGCCGTTGCTGCCGAACCTGATTGACCCGGCTCTGGGTGGTGAGAATATTAGCCCCTAAATCATTTAAATCCTCAAGACGATAAAGAGCGCCCTGCCCAGCCAACAGGCTTTTGATCTGCTGCTGCATGACCAAATCCAACAAACGCCGGATGGGGGAAGTAACCGTGGTGTACTGAGAGACCCCGACCCCACTATGCGGTTTTGGACTGGTCAACAATTTGCCCGGTGACAAATGCCGCCGCTGCTGATAGTTAACCAACAACTCCTTTTGCGGACTAACAAACAATCGTTTACGCGGCGGCTCCTGACAACGATACAGGCCAGGCACCTCCCTCTCGGCTACGTACTGCGCGCCCAAGGTATTGGCAAGAACCATGAATTCAGCAACCAAGGTGCGGCTCACCGTGTCCACAGCACTCAGTTCCACGCCAATGGGCTCGCCACCATCGGTTAAACGGATATTCACATCGGGAATCGGCAACAACAACGCCCCTGCCGCCACCCGCCGTTGCTGCAACTTGCGGCTCAGATCAGCCAGCATCCGCAATTCATCGTCACTCTCGGCCATCTCTTCAGCTTCGGGGTAAGAGAGCTGCCGCTTAACCTTTACCACGCTGGCCATCAGATCAAAATCCAGCACCTCACCGTCGGGTGATAGCTCAACCATGAAACTAACGGCAGCCCGAGGTTGATCGACAATCAGGCTACAACACCCTTGCGATAGTTCAGGCGGCAACATGGGCACCTGCCGCTCAGGAAAGTAGAGCGAAGTCACCCGGTTAAGCGCCTCCAGATACAGCGGCTCACCCGGTCGCACATAGTGGGCGACATCGGAAATATGAATGCCGACCAGATAGTTGTCACCCCGCGGCTCGATATGGAGAGCATCGTCATAATCCCTGGTGCCAGCGCCATCGATGGTTAGCAACGGCAAGTCAGTAAGATCGCGACGCCGCTCAGCACAGAGGGCAACAACATCAGGCTCTGGGATTGTTGCCGCCTGCGCCAAAACCTCTTCCGAAAACTCATCACCAAGCTCCAGACGGAGAAAGGGCAGATTTTCATTGGCATCCCAAATTCCGGCTTTCACCAGCAACTGAAAAGCATCATGGGGACGGGTCAAACCAGATCGTTTCAGTAATTCACGGGCGGCAGCGCTTTCCGGGGCGTCATTGCCGTGCAGATAATAGTCACCCACCATTTGCAGGCAGCTATCTCGCTCTGGCCACTGCGCCTGAAAATCTCCCTCCCAAATCTGCAGCAAACCCCGGCCACCGTTATCAAGCAAGGCCTCTTTCTGCTGCTCTTGCTCCTGCTGATGCTGCAACTGCTCCACCACCTCGGCAGAATGAACAGTGATGCGCCCTTCTTTATACTTGAAATACAGGCGATCGATAAAAAGACATCGGAGGAAGGCGGCGACATGATCATCCGATGCCTCCTCACCAAAGGAAAGCTCGGTCAAAAAACGAGGTGCAAAAACCGATTCAGGTTCATCAACAGCCAACTCCCAGATCTCGGCAAGATCAACCTGCGCCATCAACTCACGGCGACGCATGGCAACCTCTTTCAACTCCCGCAGCATTTCCTCTCGCGGCAACAGCCCGGAAGAGAAAGAAGAAGCCTGGGTCAAATGCACCAACCGCGACATTGCCAGGCTCACCTCACGACCATTCTGATTAAGGAGTCGTAAACGTTTACCGGTATCCTCCACCACAAAAGCGCAAATAAATTTACCCTGCTCGATATATTCGCCAAGTTTACCTTGTGCCGTCATCAAAAACTCCGTATGAACAACATAGATTGAAGGAATTGTATGCAAAAAAGGGTGACGTCGGCAACACTTACCAAAGTTCCCGCCAGCAAGAGAATAAAAGCTCTACAAATGGGCCTTGGTGTAACAACTATCAAACCGTTTGTCATCTCTTTACCATGAAGCCAGACAAAAAATAGGCTATAGTAGCCCCCTTGCCACAATGGCAAAAATTGCCCTCAAATTTGACTTGGAAAACCCATGCCAAACCCTGAAAAGACATCGATCAAAACCGGAATTATTGCCCTCATCGGCCCACCCAATGTAGGCAAGTCTACCTTGCTTAATTGCTTGCTTGGACAAAAAATATCCATTGTCTCACCCAAGCCGCAAACCACCCGCAACAGGATCATGGGCATTGTCAACGGTCCCGACTACCAGTTGGTGCTCCTTGACACCCCCGGCCTACACAGCGCCAGAAGCCCTCTCAATCTGGCCATGGTCAAGGTAGCCTTGGACACCCTGCCCGAGGTGGACGCGATCCTCTTCATGATCGACGCGACTTTGCCGAAACCGAAACAAGAATCCTCACAACTTGATCATCTCCGCAAGGTCAATAAACCGGTGATGCTGGCGATTAACAAAATCGACCTGGTGAGCAAAGAAAAATTGCTGCCCATCCTCACTGCCTACCAAGAAATGTTTCCCTTCACGGCCATGGTACCCATTTCAGCCCTGGCCAAGGACGGCACTGCTACCCTACTCACCGAGATTCTTACATTAATGCCCACGGGCCCACGCCTTTACCCCGAAGATATCCCCACCGACTCCACCGAACGGTTCATTGTCGGCGAAATTATCCGCGAAAAAATTTTCCGGCGCACTAATCAGGAAATCCCTTACTCCACCGCAGTGGTAATCGACTCCTTTCAGGAGGACGAAGCCAGACATACGGCCACTATTCACGCCACAATTCTGGTTGAGAAAGGATCCCAAAAAGGCATCATCATCGGCAAAGGCGGGATAACCCTGAAAGAGATAGGAAAGGCGGCACGGCACGAGATTCAAGATCTGCTCGGGATGCCGGTGATGTTGAAATTGTGGGTCAAGGTACAAAAAAACTGGAGCACCAACCCTCGTTTTCTGACCGAGTTGGGCTTATAGGATACCATTAGAAACCTAGCTTTCGGGATCTCACCCGCTCACTCACCTAAACAAAGATCATTAGATGGACAAAAAAAACAATAAAAAAAGAGGCTATAAAAATAGCCTCTTTTTTTATCTTCAAGAGAAGACATAAAATCCAGATTCAACTTCTTAAGACATTTTATTTTCCGTCTTAAGCGCATCCTTAGTAGCCTGCTGGTCTGCCGTTTGCTCTGCTGCCTTTACAGATTTGGCAGTTTCCAAAGCAGCCGCAGAAAATTTAGCCACCACCGCTGGCCCGACAGAACTGGTTCGTCCAGATTCTACAGTATTCTCACTGTTGGGACGTGGTTCGTTGCTTACACTTGTGGGCTGCGAATCTCTTTCCGTTTTATTTGTCGAACTATACTGGGCTGCGACATTTGAGGGATCAACCATCATAACAATCCCCTCCTTCATTTTGTCTCCGGCTACGCCTGACTTGAGCGATGTCCATCACCACCGTGTCACGCAACCTTATCCAACTACGATATTAACACATTATTCCCTATTTTTAAAATTTTATTAACCGAATATTGAGAATCGTAAAGAAGTCAAACCATTGAAACAGAAAAAACCTGCGCCTTTTCTCCACAGATAATTTACAAAATTATCCCTTCTCACTTATTGAATAACAACGCAAAAAAGGCTATAACCAGCTTCAATTTCCGCCTTTCATCTGAAACTGCGGCCACCATTGCATCACCTCAAGGAGCAGACGATGTCTGAAGTACGCTTACGCTTTCCCCCCAGCCCCACGGGCTATCTACATATTGGCGGAGCTAGAACCGCTATCTACAACTGGCTCTACGCCAAAAAACATAACGGCAAACTGGTGCTGCGCATCGAAGATACCGACGCCGAACGTTCCACCCAGGAATCCATCGACGGTATCCTCGACGGCTTGACTTGGCTGGGCATCACCTGGGACGAGGGTCCATACTTTCAGACCGAGTTTGCCAATGATCACACTGCTGCCGCCCAAAAGTTACTGAACAGCGGCCATGCCTACAAATGCTTCTGCACCAAAGAAGAACTGGAAGCCAAGCGGGAAACAGCCCAAGCCGCCAAACAGGATTTCAAATACGATAAGACCTGCCGAAATCTCAGCACTGATGAAGTAGCGGCCAAGGAAGCAGCCGAAACTCCTTACGTTATCCGTTTTAAGGTCCCGGAACGTGACGATGCCGTGATCTTTGAGGATGAGGTTTACGGCCGCATCGAACGTAAATACTGCGACATTGAAGATTTCGTCATCGTCCGCTCTAACGGTAAGCCCCTCTATCTACTCTGCAACGTGGTGGATGACATCCGCGACCGGATTAGCCATATTATCCGTGGTCAGGATGGCCTGGCCAACACCCCGCGCCAGATCCTGATCTATGAAGCCTTGGGAGCCAAGCTACCCACCTTCGCCCACATGCCGCTTACCCTTGATTTACAGAAACGCAAGATCTCCAAACGCAGCCATGGCGAGATCGTCGCGGTTCAGTACTACCGAGAGATCGGCTTCCTGCCCTGGGGGTTAACCAACTTCCTTGTCCTGCTCGGCTGGTCCAGCGGCGACGACCAAGAATTATTCAACAAAACGGAGCTCCTTGACGCCTTCTCTTTTAAAGGCATCAGTCGTTCTAATTCCATATTCAACTACCAGAAGGATGATCCCAAGTTCATCACCGATCCCAAAGCGCTCAGCATCAACGGCCACTACCTGCAATCCATCCCGGTGGCAGAATTGGCGGCAAAAGTCAGACCGTTCATGGAGAAAGAGAACATCTGGGACGCGGCCTACGAGGCCGAGAAGAAAGAATGGTTTCACCAAACCCTAGAGCTGATCCGCGAGCGCTACCACACCCTGGTTGATTTCACCACCATGGGCCGTGCCTACTTTGCCGAGGACTTCACCATTGAAGAACGGGCGAAGAAGAAGAATATTGTCAAAAATCCCCAGCTTGAGCAATGGCTGCCAATGCTTGCCGATCGCTTTGAAGCTCTTACCGACTACAACAAGGAAACCGTGGAACAGGCCGCCCGCGCTCTGGCCGAAGAGCTGGAAATTAAGCCCGGTATCCTCATCAACGGTTCCCGCACTGTCACCACCGGTTGCCTGGCTGGCCCCGGCATGTTCGATGTGCTGGTAACCCTTGGTAAGGAACGGGTTGTTGCCCGGCTCCGCAATGCCACCAAACATTTCGCCTAATCTTTTTCAAGGGAAGTAAGTCATGACCACCGACTCGGAAAGTACCACGCCGTCAAACTTCATCCGCAACATCATTGACGAAGATCTCAAAACCGGCAAAAACAACGGCCAGGTAGTGACCCGCTTCCCCCCGGAGCCCAACGGCTTTCTCCATATCGGTCACGCCAAGTCCATCTGCCTCAACTTTGGACTAGCCGCAGACTATGAAGGCCGTTGCCACCTCCGTTTCGATGACACCAACCCCAGCAAAGAGGAGGTTGCCTACGTTGACTCCATCATGACCGATGTCCGCTGGTTGGGCTTCGACTGGGGTGCCAACCTCTATTATACTTCCGACTATTTCGAAAAAATCTATGATGCCGCCGTTTCCTTAATAAAACTCGGCAAGGCCTACGTCTGCGACCTGACCCCTGAAGAGATGCGCGAGTATCGCGGCACCCTCACCGAACCGGGCCGGGAAAGCCCCCAGCGCAATCGACCAGTAGAAGAAAATCTCGATATTTTTCAACGGATGCGCGACGGCGAATTTGCTGACGGAGCTTGCGTCCTGCGCGCCAAGATCGACATGACCTCAGGCAATATAAACATGCGCGACCCCATCATCTACCGGGTTCTCCGTGCCACCCATCACCGCACCGGTGACAAATGGTGCATCTACCCCATGTACGATTTCGCCCATAGCCTATCGGACGCCATGGAGTCCATCACCCACTCCATCTGCACCCTGGAATTCGAGGATCACCGTCCCTTGTACGACTGGATTCTCGAGACCCTGGCCACCAGTTGCCATCCCCAGCAGATCGAGTTCGCCCGCCTCAACCTCACTTACACGGTGATGAGCAAACGTAAACTCCTACAACTGGTCAACGATGGTCATGTCTCCAGCTGGGATGATCCCCGAATGCCTACCATATCAGGGTTCAGGCGGCGCGGCTATACGGCCAAGGCTATCCGCACCTTTTGCGAGCGAATAGGGGTGGCAAAACGCGACAGCATGGTAGACACCGCCCTGCTGGAGTTCAGCATCCGCGAGGATTTGAACGAATTGGCCCCCCGCGCCTTGGGCGTCTTACGCCCCCTGAAAGTGGTAATCGAAAACTACCCGGAAGACCAGACCGAGGAGTTCGACGCCCTCAACCACCCCGGCAACCCCGAGATTGGCACCCGCAAGGTTCCTTTTGCACGGGAGTTGTACATCGAGCGGGACGACTACATGGAGGATGCGCCGAAGAAGTTCTTCCGAATGAGCGAAGGCCGCGAGGTACGGTTCCGTTTCGCCTACCTCATCACCTGCCGGGAAGCAATCAAGGACGCCAACGGCGAGGTGGTGGAGCTACGCTGCACCTACGACCCGGAAACCCGGGGCGGCTCAGCCCCGGATGGCCGCAAGGTAAAGGGCACCATCCACTGGGTATCAGCCTCCCACGCGGTGGACGCAGAAGTGCGCCTCTACGATCGCTTATTCACGGTGGAAAATCCGGCCGGAGACAAGGAACAAGACTTTAAGGAACTCATTAACCCTCAGTCACTAACCGTGCTCAGCAACTGCAAGCTGGAGCCAAGCCTCGCTCAGGCTCAGGTTGGCGACAACTACCAGTTCGAGCGCATGGGCTACTTTTGCTTGGATAATGTCGACTCACGCCCCGAACAACTGGTATTCAACCGCACCGTCACCCTCCGCGATACCTGGGCCAAGATGAAAGGAAAATAACGGCATCGGTAACCACTGCTCGTACCTAAGATGATGGCGCAGGAGCAAAAAAGGCAGTTGATCATGATGATCAACTGCCTTTTTTGTTGCCAACAGGATGTCTTGAGGGGGTATGATTTCGTTCAAGACCAGGTACGCGATATATCGTAATCCAGAGGCACACAAAAAATTGTACCGCAGACGCCCCGTAGGAAGTGCCCTTGGGGTGCATATATTTAATATCGGAGTCTCAACTTTGTTTCGCTTACCTCCGAGGATAAAATCATTGAGCGTAACACAGAGAGCAGCCGAGACAACTCCCTTGATGAGCATCGAAGGACAATTTTTCAAGATTCCCTACAATCAAAGCAATCCACACAGGACAAGCCCTAGCTTAGGGCAATGGACCGGTTATTAGCTTCATGCCCTAGGGTGACCAAACAAATATTTTCAAATATGAGCAACAGGAGAAGAATAAGAAGGTACTAAGGTGGGGGCAAAAAAAAAGCCCTGCCGAAGGAAGAACCTCCGACAGGGCCGAAACGATAAATCTATGAAGACTGCAACCGCTCAGCCTCTTTCTTGCGGCGAATCTCACACGCCTTTGAGAAGGCGATATCCTTGCCGTGTCTGTTAATCGATACCGAGGTTTTACCCTGTTTTCCGACACCGTTGACCCAACTGACTTCGTAACGATTCAACTTATCATTGAGCCGCACCCCAACAACCCCGGTGGTGGTGTTACTAACCGTAACGATATGCTTGTCAGTTCGCACCTTACCGAGCTTCTTCTCGGTGGCATCACGCCAAGCCAAAGCCGCCAAGAGACTTGAATACCGGCCCCCACACTTACCGTCCGAAAAGAATTTAGAATGGGTCTTTCCAAGAAACCTGACCCGTACATACCAACCATGGGTACGCTTTTCAGTTTGATCAATGCGGGCGACATCCTTGTGCTTTTCCAATAAAATCTTTTTACTCATGGTCATTCTCCGTTAAAGTATTACTAATAATAGGTTATAAAATAATTGGTTAATAAATATTTTTCTTCTTACAGATCAAGAGTTTAGAATACGCTTAAAGAGAGTTAGGTCGCTGCGCCAAAAAAAATGACCCTAAAACGACAAGTACCTTCTAAATTGGCATCATCAACGATAAGGGCCATCACTCACCGGCCATGATTATATATACAAAATAATCTTTTGTTCCGCAAGTTTAGTTGTAACATTTTATTGTCAATAGGGGTAGTCCCTTACGCCTAACAAGCGATTTTTGCTTTAATCACAAGGGATTACCTTCCACAAAAAAATTGTTAGAATAATCAGAAATTCAAACTGTAAGCTCCACCATCCAGACTCAAGGCAAAACATTAAGGCCAAGCCCCCCCATAAATCTCATTTGGATACGACAAGAACATGCAAAAGTTTATCGATCTCCTAGAACTTGTAACCCGCCTTCGAGCCCCAAACGGCTGCCCTTGGGATCAGAAACAAACTCCCCAATCATTCAAACCTTATCTAATTGAAGAAGCACACGAACTTGCCGAGGCCATTGACCTTGACGACCCGGATCACATCCGTGAAGAATTGGGAGACATGCTCTTTCAAATTGCTTTCTTGAATGGGCTTTACAGTGAAGCTGGCCACTTCAGCATGGAAGAAGTTCTGGATACGATTATTGCAAAAATGATCCGCCGCCATCCCCATGTTTTCGGTGATAGCAAAATCGAATCGGAAGAAGCACTACGCCGGCAATGGAACGATATCAAGGCCCGTGAGAATGAAGGCAAAGAGAAAAAACAGGACAATTCGCTGGCAATACCGCCGCCAAGCCTGCCTGCTCTCAAACGCGCCCAAAGGGTATCAGAAAGCGCAGCCCAAAAAGGGTTCGAATGGCCGGATATAGAGAGCGTCTTTACCAAGATAGAGGAAGAGATTGCCGAATGTAGGCAAGCCATCAAAGAAAATGATAAGGATGGAGTTGTCGAAGAAATAGGAGACCTCCTTTTCATCATCACCAACCTGGGCCGCTTGACTAATACCAACAGCGAGGATGCCCTACACGCCTCCATCAGTAAATTCAGTGCTCGTTTCACGGAAATGGAAAAAATATTGCAACAATCACAAGAAAACTTTGCAGATCTTGACTTTGTGAGCATGCTCAACCTCTGGCGGCAAAGCAAGGCTACCATTGCAGCAAACCAGACAAAATCCCAATCCCCCCTACCAATACCGGTTGGGGCATCTTTAAACCATCCCCAAACAGGTAAAAAGTAATTGACATAAAAACACCCACCATGTTAGTTAGTCTCTTTTATTTTTTGGACGGACCGTTTTACTGCGGTACCGATCCGACCACCCTCCTTGCTCTCTCGCGCGAGAAAAAGGAAACGAGGGCCGTTAAAAGTCCATAAGGAGGAACACATGCGCCGTTACGAGACCATATTCATCATCAGACCAAGTGTTGGCGAAGAAGACATCACCGCCATCATCGACAAAACCACCGGCATCATCGAGCAGTTTGATGGATCCATGGTCAACCTTGACCAATGGGGCCTGAAAAAACTTGCCTACCCTATTAAGAAGGAAATACAGGGTTTCTATGTATTTGCTGAATATGCAGGCAAACCGGAAGCTGTTGCTGAAGCTGAGCGGATTTTCAAAATCGATGATCGCATCCTTAAATACATGACCATTAAAACCCAGGATGTTTTTGTTGCCGACGCTCCCAAGGTTGAAGAAGAAGCCGAGGCTGAGACGGAAACTGAGGCTGCTACCACTGAAGCAAGCGCCGAGGCTGACGCCTAAAAAATATTGCTATAAATATAACGAATAGAAGTTATTCTATTACGATAGGGAGAACAGCATCATGCCCCCCAGAAAAAAGATTTTTACCCGCCGCAAGGTATGCCGTTTCTGTGCCGACAAAAGTTTGGTAATTGATTACAAGGAAGTCAAAAACCTTCGTAATTTCCTCACCGAACGTGGCAAGATTATTCCCCGCCGCATCTACGGAAACTGCGCTAAACACCAACGGCAGATGACTGAAGCAATTAAACGTGCTCGCCAGATTGCCTTGATGCCTTTTAGCGGCAACATGCAACCGTAAAGAACCACGAAGTTGCAAAAGGAATCCATGGGAGACCGACAGGACACAGGGGTCGTTCTCCCCGAAGGATGGCAGGCCGTTGTCACCACTGCAATTCTTTTGGTTTTGCCATCCATTTGGCCGGAACAGCTTGGTTGGACACAGGGATTTGTTCCCATCCCAATTTGTTACTATCTGGTCAGTCTTGGCACCATTAAGGCCAAGAACCTGCTAATCAATGCAGTGCTGATGGCAGGGCTGGCAGCTTCGATCTTCGGATCCTTTGCCGCTTTTGTTTTCACCTGCACCATGTTGCCGGTGGGCATAATCATCGGCAAAGCAATCTTGGACGGTGAATCACCGCCCAAAGCAGGATTAAGGGCAGTTGGTATTCTGCTGTTGGTTTGGGTCGCTTTCTGGACGATATACGGATCACTGACTCACACCAATCCGTATCAAGAAATGCTGACAAGCATGGATACGAGTTTGACCGCAGCCGGAGATTTATATCAGACAGACGCGAGTCTATCGCTGACTGACAAGGAAAACATAACCAATACCATCCAGATGCTGCGAGAATTACTGCGGCAAATTGCTCCTGGCTTGTTGGCAATAACCGCCTTGAGCACGGTCTGGCTTAATATGTTGCTAGGGCAGTGGCTGATCAACCGAAAACTGCCGTCGCAATCAACATGGCCGCCATTCAGTGATTGGCGATTTCCAGAACAACTTATCTGGATTGTTATCGGCAGTGGCATCGCGGCAGTTATGCCCATTGGGGGTGCCAAAGTCATCGGCATCAACATTTTACTTGCGGTTGGCGCGCTGTATTTTTTTCAAGGGATTGCCGTTCTTGCCAAGCTGTTTGCAAAATGGTCAGTTCCCAAACCAATGCGGGCTTTTCTTTTTGCCATCGCCATTCTGCAAGGTGCAGGTTTTGTGGCTCTGGCTGCTCTCGGCATTGCCGATATATGGGTGGCTTTCGGTACCCCGAAGCCTGATAAAGACCCTGCTAGTGAATAATTAATCAGGAACATTGATTCCGACATCGTTTAGATTACATATTGGAGGCACGAAACAATGGAGCTCATTCTTAAAGAAACCATCGATACCCTCGGCGAGGAAGGCAGCATCGTCAACGTCAGGTCCGGGTATGGACGTAACTATCTGCTTCCACAAGGAAAAGCCGTTGCCGCCAACAAGAGCAACATGGCGATCCTTGAGCAGAACAAAGCTGTCATCGAGGCCCGTAAGCAGCAGCAAACAGCCACTGCCGAGGCTTTGAGTAAAAAAATCGCTGGTGCTTCGGTAGTTATCGAGCAACGGGTTGGTGAGGACGGTCGCTTGTATGGATCCGTTACCAATGCTGACATTGCAGCCAAGCTTGCGGATCTCGGCATTGAAATCGACAAGAAAAAAATCATGATGGATCAACCGATTAAAACCATCGGCGTCACTAGCGCCAAGGTCAAAGTCGGTTACCAGATGAGCGTCGACCTCAATATTGAGATTGTTGCCGAAGCGGCTGCTGCAACCGCCTAAACACGGTTTCCGGCTAGATCATCAAGGGGCGACAGATACATTTATTCTGTCGCCCCTGACCTCACTCCTTTCGCATAACGGTATTCGCCCATGGAGCCGAGGGAAATGAAATCCCTTTCATCTCAGCGCATTCCCCCTCAAAACCTTGAGGCGGAACAGTGCGTTCTTGGCTCCATCCTGCTCCATCAAGACGCCCTCGCCAAGGTTATTGAATCCATTGCCCCCGAAGATTTCTATCGCAATGACCACCGGGTCATTTACGAGGCAATGCTCAATCTCTTTGACAAGAACCACCCCCAGGATCTGATCACCGTTTCCTCCCTGCTTAACGACTCCAACAAGCTCGAACAAGCTGGCGGCCCCGCATATCTCGCTCAACTCACCGACATCGTGCCGGTGGCCTCCAATATTGCCTATTACGCCAAAATGGTGCGGGAAAAATCCATCCTGCGGCGACTGATCCAGACCACCTCTGAGATTGCCGGGCGTTGTTACGAAGAGCAGGATGACATTGATTCGCTGGTGGACGAGGTTGAGCAAAATATCTTCGAGATATCCCGTTCCAAGAGTAACCAATCCTTCACTCCCATGAGTGAGCTTGCCGGAATGGCATTCAAGGCGGTGGAAAAACTCTTTGAACGCAAGGAACTGATCACCGGTGTACCCACCAACTTTGAACAACTTGATAAGATGACCGCCGGTCTCCAGCCTTCGGATCTGATCATCCTGGCCGCCCGCCCCAGTATGGGTAAAACCGCCCTGGCGATGAACATTGCCCAAAACGCTGCCATCTTGCGCAAGGTGCCGGTGGCAGTCTTCAGTCTGGAGATGAGTAAGGAACAGTTAGCCATGCGCATGCTCTGTTCGGTGGGCCGGGTGGATTCGCAGAATGTCCGCACCGGCTTTCTCAAAGATCAGGACTGGCCGAAACTCACCCGCTCGGCAGGCATGCTGGCTGAAGCGCCCCTCTTCATCGACGACACCCCAGCCATCTCGGTTTTGGAAATGCGGGCCAAGGCGCGCCGCCTGAAGACCGAACATAACTTGGGGCTAGTGGTGATCGATTATCTCCAGTTAATGCGGGGACGCAGTGGCACCGAACGCCGGGAACAGGAGATCAGTGAGATTTCCCGCTCCCTAAAGGCGATGGCCAAGGAACTAAAAATCCCGGTCATCGCCCTTTCCCAGCTCAACCGTAGCTTGGAAAATCGTCCCAACAAGCGCCCGCAACTCTCAGATCTACGTGAGTCCGGCGCCATCGAGCAGGATGCCGACGTCATCCTCTTCATTTACCGGGACGCCGTCTACAACAAAGCCGAAGACAACCCCGACCGCAACACCGCCGAAATCATCATCGGCAAACAGCGGAACGGCCCTGTCGGCACAGTTAAACTTGTTTTCATTGACCGCTACACCACCTTTGAAACCCTCGCTCCACAAGACGAGCTCCATTAACAGTAATTCAAATCATCCACTCGGAAGGTTTGCCCAAGGATAGATCATGAGCAGCAACGATACCGTCACCTACGACTTCCAAGCCATTGAAGAAAAATGGCAAGCTAAATGGCAGGCTGAAAAAACCTTCAAGGCCACACCGGACCAGGACCGTCCCAAATACTATTTGCTGGAAATGTTCCCCTACCCATCCGGCCGCATCCATATGGGCCACGTCCGCAACTACACCATCGGCGATGTTATCGCCCGGTACAAACGGATGCAGGGCTACAACGTCCTCCACCCCATGGGCTGGGACGCCTTTGGTCTGCCAGCGGAAAATGCGGCGATCAAGAACAACACCCACCCCGCCCAATGGACCTATGACAACATCGACTAC
Organism: Desulfurivibrionaceae bacterium; assembly: GCA_030145325.1. Lineage (GTDB taxonomy): Bacteria > Desulfobacterota > Desulfobulbia > Desulfobulbales > UBA5123 > UBA5123. The sequence goes on along the minus strand of JAQYVW010000005.1, from coordinate 62,887 downwards.
ATGAAAGTTCAGCTCAAGCGCATGGGCTTTAGCTACGACTGGGATCGGGAAATCGCCACCTGCAACGACAAGTATTACCGCTGGGAACAGTTGGTCTTTACCCAGATGTACGAGAAGGGATTGATCTATCAGAAGGTGACCATCGTCAACTGGTGTGAGACCTGCCAGACCGTGCTGGCCAACGAACAGGTAATAGACGGTGAATGCTGGCGTTGCGACAACGCAGTCACCCCGAGGGAGATGAACGGCTGGTTCTTCAAGATCACTGATTACGCCAACGAGCTGCTGGACGAATGCGACACCCTCAAAGGTTGGCCAGAAAAGGTTTTGGCCATGCAACGCAACTGGATAGGTCGCAGCCACGGCGCCGAGATCGATTTTGCCATTGACGGTCACCAGGACAAGCTGACCATTTTCACCACCCGCCCCGACACCATCTACGGGGTTTCTTTCATGTCCATCGCTCCAGAACACCCCCTGGTGGCAACCTTGTGCCAGGGAACCGGCCAGGAAGACCAGGTGGCCAAGTTTGTTGAACGCACCAAACTCCTCAAACAAAGCCAGAAACATGATGAAGAACCGGAAAAGGAAGGGGTTTTCACCGGCAGTTACTGCCTCAACCCCTACACCGGCAAGCAGGTACCCATCTATGTGGCCAACTTTGTCTTGATGGAATACGGCACCGGGGCGGTGATGGCAGTACCCGCCCACGACCAGCGGGACTTCGAGTTCGCCAAAAAGTATGATCTGCCCATCACAGTGGTTATCCAACCTGAAAATGAAGAACTGGACGGTACCACCATCAATGAAGCATATACCGAGCCCGGCTTGTTGGTTAACTCCGGCGAATTTAATGGTCTTGCCTCCATCGCCGCCAAGGAAAAAATCACTGCTTTTGCTGCCGAGAAAGGGTTTGGCAAACAACGCACCACTTTCCGGTTAAGGGATTGGGGCATTTCCCGACAACGATTCTGGGGCTCGCCGATCCCTATGATTCATTGCGACAAGTGCGGCGTCCAACCGGTACCGGCAAAAGATTTGCCGGTAATGCTGCCCACCGATATCCAACTGAATCAATCAGGAAAATCCCCCCTACCCAACCTGGAAAGCTTTTACAAAACCACCTGCCCAGGCTGTGGGGGTAAAGCACGGCGAGAAACCGACACCATGGACACCTTTGTCGAATCTTCGTGGTATTTCGCCCGTTACACCTGCCCGGACTTCACCCACGGGCCATTGGACAAGGATGCCAGCCAACAATGGCTACCGGTGGATCAATATATTGGTGGCGTTGAACACGCCATCCTTCACCTCCTTTACGCGCGCTTCTTTACTAAAGTTCTCCGTGATTTGGGTTATCTAACCATCGACGAGCCCTTTAAAAACCTCCTCACCCAGGGGATGGTGATCAAAGACGGCACCAAGATGAGCAAATCCAAGGGCAATGTGGTTGATCCCAGTGACTTGATCGAAAAATACGGTGCTGACACCGTCCGCCTTTTCAGCCTCTTTGCCGCCCCTCCGCAACGTGATTTGGATTGGAGCGACAAGGGCGTGGAAGGCGCTTCTCGGTTCCTTTACCGAGTCTACCGTTTTGTGGTCAGCAACCAGCAGATCTTCAATGACGAAAAACTTGCGACCAATGATAAACCGAATAAACAGGATCGCATCCTACGTCGTAAAACCCATCAAACCATCCAACGAGTAAACAACGACCTGGATAGCGACTTTCACTTCAACACCGCCATCAGCGGGGTTATGGAACTGGTTAACTCATTGCACAGCCTCACTGCCGCAGAGGCCACAGAACACGCCGGGAGCGAAACGGTTCGAGAAGGCGTGGAAACAGTTCTTCTCCTCTTAGCTCCCATGGTGCCCCATTTCTGCGAAGAACTGTGGGGGATGACCGGCCATTGCCAACCTCTCCACCTCACTCCGTGGCCTAATTTCGACCCCGAGGCAGTGAAGGAGGATGAGTTAACCATCGTTGTCCAGGTCAACGGCAAGGTTCGTGGCCGCTTGACCATTGCCCCCGGCATTGATGACGAGTCCTTAAAAAAATTGGCCGTAACCGATGAAAAGGTGGCCAAATACATGGACGGAAAGACGGTAAGAAAAATTATTGTGGTCAAAAACAAACTGGTCAATATCGTCGTCTAAGCATGCATAACTACCAATCTGCACAAGAAAGGATCGCCCCATGCTCAAGGTAAAGCGGCCATTTGGCTTTCTCATCACCCTCCTCATCCCTGTCCTGTTTGTTGCCTGTGGCTACCAACCAATGTCACGGATGTACGATTTACCTGGCTTAAAAGGAGGAGAGCCACTGCCACTTTATATGCCCATCTGGAATAACAACACCAACGAATTCGGTTTAGAGTCCGAGGTTTACAACACCGTTGCCAATTGGCTGCAGGGTTCTGAATACATCCTCCTTAAGAAGAAGGGGGCTGAAGCTAAATATATCCTCAACGGCACCATCCGCTCCATAGACCTCAGCAGTTCTTTAGGGACGGTACGCCTTACGGTTAGCTACTCCTTGCAAGACGCCGTCAACGGCAAAACCATCTGGCCAGAAACCCGCTACATCTTTTCAAAATCGTATCTAATCACCGCAGATGCCCTTTCTACCAACAGTGAACGGCAAAAAGCACTGAACGAGATATCTGATGATTTGGGCGAAAAAATATATGTTCGCTTCCTGAACACCATGGTCGAGCTGCGGAAAAAACAAGCGGCAACGCAAACCGAACCCAGAGAAGAAACTTCGCCAGAGAAAACCGGCTCCGAATAAGGCTGGTATTTTAGCTCTACCACTTGTATATAGATACAAAATTGGATCAATGCTTACCACCGTCCCCGAAAAAGCCCCGCCCTTCCATGGTAATTAACCTGCAAAGTGCGGTCTGGACGCGTTTGCACCCTTAATAACGACACCCGAACGATCAATCACCATAAAGCCGCTGGAGGAAGACAATGCCGTCGCGCAAAGACCTTGCCAACGCCATCCGCGCCCTGAGTATGGACGCCATTCAAAAAGCTAAATCTGGACATCCAGGTGCCCCCATGGGCATGGCGGATATCGCCGAAGTACTGTGGAACGATTTTCTTAACCACAACCCGGCCAATCCCAAATGGGCTAACCGGGATCGCTTCGTGCTGTCAAACGGACACGGCTCCATGCTCATCTACTCCCTCCTCCACCTCACCGGCTACGATCTGCCCATTGAAGAGATCAAGAACTTTCGCCAACTGCACGCCAAAACCCCTGGTCACCCAGAATACGGATACACCCCCGGCGTTGAAACCACCACCGGCCCCTTGGGCCAGGGTATCGCCAATGCCGTGGGCATGGCCATCGCTGAAAAGACCTTGGGTGGACAATTCAACCAGCCTGGGCACCAGATAATCGACCACCACACCTATGTTTTCATGGGCGACGGCTGCATGATGGAAGGGATCTCCCACGAGGTTTGTTCCCTGGCTGGCACCCTGAAACTTGGCAAGTTGGTAGCCTTTTACGACGACAACGGCATTTCCATTGACGGCGAGGTGGAAGGCTGGTTCACCGACGACACCCCGGCCCGCTTCCGCGCCTATGGCTGGCATGTGGTGGACAACATCGACGGCCATGATCCCGAAGCCGTCAAGAAAGCCACCGAGGAAGCACGCAAGGTTACTGACAAACCAAGCCTGATCTGCTGCAAGACCGTAATCGGCTATGGGTCGCCCAATAAACAGGGCAAGGAAGACTGCCACGGCGCGCCCCTGGGCGAGGATGAGATCAAACTTACCCGCGCCAAACTGGGTTGGCCCCATGGCCCCTTTGCGGTGCCGGAAAATATCTATACCTGCTGGAACGCCAAGGAGAAGGGGGCGGAGAAAGAAGCAAAATGGAATGAGCAGCTGGCAGCCTACAAGAGCGCGCACCCCGTGCTTGCCGCTGAGCTTGAACGCCGCTTGGCCGGCGACCTGCCTGCGGACTGGGCCAGCAAAGCTGACGCTTATATCGCCGAGGTTAACGCCAAGGCAGAAAAGGTAGCCACCCGCAAGGCCTCGCAAAATTGCCTGAACGGCTACGGCCCCACCCTGCCGGAATTCATGGGCGGCTCTGCTGATCTTGCCGGTTCCAACCTGACTATCTGGTCCGGCAGTCGCGGCATCCAGAACGATATGGACGGCAACTATATCTACTACGGGGTTCGTGAGTTCGGGATGGCCGCAATCATGAACGGTATCGCCCTCCATGGCGGTTTCATCCCCTATGGCGCCACCTTTCTGATTTTCTCGGAATACGCCCGCAACGCAATAAGAATGTCGGCGTTGATGAAATCACACACCATCCAGGTACTCACCCATGACTCCATCGGTCTGGGCGAAGACGGCCCCACCCATCAACCGGTGGAGCAGATCGCCACCTTACGAATGATCCCCAACGCCCACATCTGGCGTCCCTGTGACGCGGTGGAGTCGGCAGTGGCCTGGAAATCAGCCATCGAAAAAGCAGACGGGCCAAGCTGCCTTGCCTTCTCTCGCCAGAACCTGCCGCACATGGAGCGCAGCGCTGAGCAAATCGCCGCTATCAGTCGCGGCGGCTATATCTTAAAGGATTGTGGCTGCGACACCCCGGACGCGATCCTTATCGCCACCGGCTCCGAGGTGGAACTGGCCATGGCTGCGGCCCAAACCCTTACCGACAAGGGCAAGAAAGTTCGCGTGGTATCCATGCCCTGCACCAATCTTTATGACACTCAGGATCAAGCCTATCGTGATTCAGTTCTGCCCGCCTCGGTTACCGCCAGGGTGGCTGTGGAAGCCGGGGTTAGCGACGGCTGGTACAAGTATGTGGGCTTGAACGGCAAGGTGGTGGGTCTCGACCGCTTCGGCGAATCCGCCCCGGCCGGTGAACTGTTTAAACTCTTTGGCTTCACCGTGGAAAACGTGGTGGCAGCTGTGGAAGCCGTCCTGTAAACAATAACGACATCATCACCAATAAACAACGCCTGCCAGGAGAGAATATCCCGGCAGGCGTTGGCTTTTAAAATACCTATGCAGATCAATTCTCTTACCCTGGACAAGCCCTTTATCCTCGCCCCCTTGGCCGGTTACACCGATCTCGCTTTTCGGCTTCTTTGCCGCGAGTACGGAGCCGATCTTTGCTATTCAGAGATGGTCAGCAGCCACGGCCTGGTCTATCGCCAACAGAATACCTTTGACCTCCTGCAAACCGTGGCCGAAGAGCGACCGGTGAACATGCAACTCTTCGGTTCCGAACCCGAAATCATGGGCGAGGCGGCGGCAATCCTCTGCGAGATGGTGGCAACAGACTGCATTGACATCAATATGGGTTGCCCGGTAAAAAAGGTGATCAAACGAGGCGCGGGCTGCGCCCTGATGCGGAACCAGAAACTGGCCGGAGAAATCATTCGCCAAGTGGTGGATAACTCACAAGTGCCGGTAACAGTGAAATTCCGCTCCGGCTGGAATCATCACACCATCACTGCAGTTGATTTTGCCAAAATGGCTGAGGATGCAGGGGCGGCCATGGTGACGGTGCACGCTCGCACCTGGACGGACGGCTTTTCCGGTGAAGTCGACTGGGAGGTGATCCGGGCGGTGAAGAAGGCGGTAACCATCCCGGTGATCGGTAACGGCGATATCCTCTCCCACGAGGACGGGGAGAAAATGATCAAAAAAACCGGCTGCGATGGGGTGATGATCGGTCGCGCCGCCTTAGGGAACCCACAAATTTTTAAAAGCGGAGCGATGATGCCATCACGGCAGAGCCGACTCACCGCCCTCAAACGCCATCTGGAATTAATCGCTCGCTTCTTCCCTGTAGAACGAGTGCTGGCCAAGACTAAAAATCACGCCGGTAAATACCTCAAGGGCTTACATGGCGGCAGCACCATCCGGGCAAAAATTTACGAATGCAAAAACTTCACCGAGCTTCGCCAAACAGTGGAAGATTATCTCGGCCAAGAGGTACACTAACCCCAACCCTAGACAAGCCGTCTACAACCCTGCCCAGCCAGCGACAACGCAAACGCGTTTATGGCCTAACTGCTCGAACTGAGCCACTTTCTTTTTAAAATATTGATATTCCGGATCACCGCAAAATGGGAAGGACTCCCATTCGCCAGCCTTAACCTTGCCATTTAGGAAAGATATTTTTCGACGATCGGCAGAGTCGCTAGCAGTTGGAAAGCAACTAGCGACGCCGCTTAAGCGTGGGAGTGTTGGCAAGAATCAATTTCAGCCAATCATAACCGAAACGGAGCAATGATTCATCACCGGACTCAATGGCGCGCAGGCGCTGCTTGTCGATCTTGAATTCATCCAGCAACTTAAAATCTGCCACATATTGCCGGAAACGGTCGATATTATAACAGACCATGAACGCCACCTGTTGCCGCGGCCCGGCCGCCCCCTCACCCTGCCATGGGTTGGCGGCGAAAACGGTATCCACCTCGGCCCAGAGCTCATCCATCTGGTTGTACTGCAGCAACTGCTGATCGCGCAACCACTCCTTGACCGTCCACTCCTTGTCTTCACCATGGCCCTTGCAATAGGGATGATCGGTGAGGAAATAATACTCACGGGGCTGCCCCTTGGCAGGATTACGATCCACGGCCCGTTCCAACGGATAGGTGCGGCAGGCCGAAGGACGATCCTCATAGACGGTGCAACCACCATCACCTAAGAATGGACAAGTTTGCTCCTCATTCTCGGCCATCTGCAACATGATGGAGGGGAAATAGGGGTTCTGACCCTTAACTGCCCCGGTGTGCTTGTTCAAAAACTCCTCAGAACTGATCCCCAACCGCTCTTTAAGGCGGATGATGTCGTATGGATAGAGAAAGATATTCTGACGCCGACAGCACTGGGTATAACACGAAAGATCAGCATGACAACTAAATCTAAAGGTTCCCTTACCAATGGGAACCATCCCATCGGGAAATTGTTTTTCCAGGTCAGTAACATTCGTCATCATAAAATCCATCCAAATAAATCGTTAAAAAGCACCAAGAATCCGGCACCGACAAGGGACGGAATATACCACTGACGCCAACCATGGTCAACCCTGCCACCGCCCAGGAAACAGCCGCCCTCTGTCTCAACAAAAATCAAGGAGAACTTTCAAAACCCCAGGGGTGGCAGCCCTGGCCATCGCCGCCGGGAACTGCCCCGCCGGAAAAACGGTATCAAGCAATGGCAAAACAGCAACCCTTTTGGCGGCAAGGGCCGCCAAAGCAGGGGCAAAGGGCCCACAACGAGAACCAACCACGGTGATCTCGTCCACCACTGCCGAGGTCAGATCAACAGCAACTCCTGCCGCCATGGTACTCTTAAGGACAATGACTCCACGTGGCCGCACCTGTTGCAAGGCCGTTACCAAACCGGCGGGTGAACCGGTGGCCTCAACCACAAACTGGTACTCTTTTTCCCCTGCCAGTTCCTCGCTCATGATTGCTTTGATCCCCAATTGGCGAGCCAGGGCAAGTTTTCCAGTATGACGCCCAACCAAGGATACTACCGCCCCCGCACCTTTAAGCACCTGGGCAATAAGCAGGCCGAGCCTGCCATCACCAAGGACAAGCACCTCCGTCTCTCTGGCGGTGTGCAAATGCGGCAAAACAGCAAAGGCTGCCGCCAACGGCTCGATAAAAACCGCTTCCTGGTCGCTGATTGAACTGGGTACCGGATGAAGATTAGCAATGGGCAAGGTCACATAATCAGCAAAACAACCATCTTTGTCGCGAATGCCCAATACCTGCCGCGCCCGGCAATGGTTCGAAAGCCCGGCGATACAACAATCACAACTCCCACAGCCGATATTGATTTCCCCCACCACTCGCTGGCCGACAAGCTCACCGCCTAAGTCAGCAACCGACTCCACCACCCCAACAAATTCATGGCCAGGGATGCCGGCAAAACCAGAATAACCTTTCAAGATCTCAAGATCGGTGGCACAGATCCCGGCCAGCCTCACCCGTACCAAGGCCTCGCCAGGACCGGGGACGGGCTTCGAACAATCATCGCGGATTTTTAATTTCTCGTCAAAAAAAGCCCCACGCATAACTCCCTCCCCAGCCGCAGTTGACCATAGCAAACAAAACATCGTCCGCTAAGAGGCGGCAAATACTTTTTCATCCCTAGAAACGGGTCAGAAAATTCCAAATCGACTGCAGATAGTATAGAGTCCGAAATGAAAAGAAGCGGCCAACAACTCAAGGACTTTTCGTTACGATTAGAATTCCCCAACCGTTCCTAGCCCATCTGTAGACAATCAGCCAATGCCTCTTCCCCATCCGCCACCAATGGGCTCTCCGCAAGACCATTCTCAGCCTGATAACGACCCAACACGCACATGGCTGCCATTCCGCCCACGGCTTCAACCAATTCAGGAAGGGAGATAGCCTGATTAAAACCACCGAGATGAGGCCCGGTGACCAGTACAACATCCCCATCACCACGCCTTAGCTCAGCGCAACGACGAGCCGAAAAGCCGCGCTGACGAAGAAAAACAACAAATTCATCATCGCTCATCTTCTTCTGATCAACAAGACGCAACACTTCCTCCATATGATGATCAACCCCCATCTCCTCAATCATCCGAGAAGTCAAACGCGGCAGAGAAAAGGGCAGTTGCGCCTGGGCTCGCTGGCCGGTAAAAGCGAAATAATAGGCACGATACATATCCTCTATCACCTGCTCAAGGAGAGAGGCATCAAAAAGGTGCCGGGCATCCACCGGCGACCCGTCCAGATGCTGGCCCATGCAGACTGGCTCCTTCTTGCGAAAATAGCTCGCCGCCACCAACAACATACTCAAAAAATGCGCGCCCAATTGCCGATAAAGTTCGCCAGGGCGAAGATCATCAATAACGCCCAAATGTTCAAAATCTCGCGGACCACCAACGCCAAGATTAGGATGTTCGCAAGAGGCCAGCCACCGATCCAAGCGACCGCCCAAAACCCAGTCATAGGAGCCGCCATCCTCACGCCGATCCAGCTGCACCCGATTATGAAAAAGCGGGATTAAGGCATCATGAATAATACCCATCCCGGCCAGCTTAGCAAACAACTTAGCATTCCAGGCCAGCAGAGGAGAAAAACTTTCATCATCCAGGCCGTTCCCCGGTTCGTTTAGATACGAATAGTAATTTGCAGGAGCAACAAAAGCGATGGCAAAACCAAGGGGATGTAACGAGAGATGCGGCGGCAAGGTAATGGGCAGATCATCAAGCCTGAACAAAAAACTTTCCAGAGGACAAAGAGCCCGAGGTACCACGAACAAGGGATCAAGAACTTCGTTGTTGCTCCGCAACCAGGAGAGCCACTGCGCCTCTCTACCCAACGCTGACAAACTGTCATTGGGGCGAGCAAACTTCACCACCAACAGTTCCGCCCCACCCAGCAGAGGTGCCACCAAACTACGACCGACAAAAGAGATCTCAGCATCGAAATCGACCATGGTCGCTTCCGGTAAATCCCGCCAGGAGAGCAGGGGCGGCTCCGCTGTTACAGCTGCCAAGGAGAACGGGGCAGCGATGGCTAAGGGCAGACCGGCCAAACTCTCGCAAACAGCTCGCTGAGCCGCCCCAGAACCTTCCCGCAACACCCCATACAACCACTGCAGGGCCACCTCACCCAAAGAGGCGACTTCACCGACAAAAATGCACAACAAAGCACCTGCTGCCTCCCGAAAAAGGAACAACACCTGTCGCTCACCTGTCAGACTGGGGTTAGCAAAAAGAGCACCGAGAATGGTAACAGTACGCACCGTTGCCATCTGGGGACGGTCCCGCAAAATTTCATGGAGATTACGGACCGCCATAAACCTGGCAATGAAGTCAGCCCCAGGCGAAAGCAAGGTTTCCTCAACCATTATTCGCTCTTTTTCAAGACCCGCCATCATCGCCTCCGGCCTCACCCTTCCCTTGCCACAAAAAAAAAGGAGCCGCTCAGATGAGCAGCTCCTTTTTTTAACAGAAGAAAACGCTTAAAGCGTAATTATTTCTTCTTAGGATGACACGTACTACACTTGGTGGAAGCCTTGTGAGCTTTGTGGCACCCCTTACACTTTTTATGAGATACCTTCTTGAAGCTATTCAACTTCTTGTTACCCATATCTTTGTTGTGGCAGGTTTTACAGGCGGCTTCCTTGCCAGCAACATATGATCCGGGGGTACCATCGGTATGATGACACTCAGAGCATTTTGAACGATCCTGATGGGCCTTATGAGGAAAATGAGCAGGTTTCTTACCCGTGTCACTCAAAGTCATCTCAGCTGGTCCGTGATTTCCTGCCACACTAACGCCAGCAACAGCGCAGGTGAAGGCAAAGGCAAAAGCAGCGGTACAGATAATCATCTTCTTCATCTTTTCCCCCTTTCAAAATAATTATAAATGAACAACAAAAAAAAGCACTTATTAGACTATTAAGGTGTTTGTATATTACCTCACAAACCCTTTGTCAAGAAGATATATCATCAACAGGAGATCCAGCCGACATTATCACGCCCGGCCATAACTATGTAAACCGGAGAGAAGAAAGTTAACGCCATAATAGGTAAAGATAACAGAGAAAAAACCAATAATGGCAATCCAGGCTATCCTTTTCCCAGCCCAGCCCCTGACAAATCGGGCATGGAGAGCGACGGCATAGACAAACCAGGTAATCAAGGACCAGGTTTCCTTGGGATCCCAGCTCCAGTAGGTACCCCAGGCGGAATTCGCCCACACCGCCCCGGTAATGATCCCGGTACTGAGCCAGAGGAAACCAAAAACAATGGTTTTATAAATAATATCGTCAATATCTTTAAGGGGTGGCAGGGAATCAAAGATCCCTTCACCGCTACCAGCGGAGAATCGTTCCTCATGCCACGCCTTGAGCAGATACATGATCCCCATTCCACAAGCCACCGCAAAAGCGGCATAGCCAATAAAACAGGTCACCACATGGGCAATAAGCCAATTACTCTGCAACGCTGGCACCAACGGTGAAATCTGCTGATTAATCTCGCTGGCAAAAGATGCATAAGCCATACTGAAAAACGCGAAAGGCATGGCAAACCCACCCAGCATCCGGTTTTTAAACTTCAATTCCAAGAAGAGATAAAAAACAACGATGGCCCAGGCAAAGACCACCAATGACTCGTACATATTCGAGAGCGGCGCATGACCGATCCCCATCTGATACGACTCCATCCAGCGCATGCCGATCCCGGCAGTCTGGAGCACTAGACCCACCAGCGCCAAAATAGTTCCAAGCACGCTGATCTTCTTAGCTCGAAACACCAAAACGGCGATATAAACAATGGTGGAAAACAGATACGCAAACGTGGTGTAACCTAAAAGCTGTGAACTGTTCATGAGGCTTCCTTGCTGGGAGTAAGGCTGTCATTCAACCTGATTTTTTCAACTAAGGCCACAAACTCTTTATCAAAACCGATCCGGTTCTTGTTAGCGGTTCCAGAAAGCAGGATTCGGGTGGAATCACCTTCCTTGGCAAGATATATCCATACCCGCCGATGAGAAAGGAAAAAAGCCACCAACAAGCCCAAAAGCATGGCCAAACAACCTACATACACATACCAGACCCCCGGATCTTTGGCAACTTGCAGGCCGGTTGCATAACGACGTTTCAAGGAAACCGCATAAGTGGTTGCTGCCCGCTGCACCTTCCCAGCCATCCCCTCGGTAAGCCAGAAAGTCGAAGGCTCGCCATGTTTATCCGTAAACCAGATTTTGTAACCATAACCGGTACGATTGGATCCCTGAATATTTACTATTCCAAAGCTTACCCCTTCGTTGGCCCAGGAAACCTCGCGCCGCGGCACCACCAAAAATGTCTTTTCGGTGGCGCTGGTCTCATTGGCAATGGTCACCACCATCTCGTTTCGAGGCTCATAGCTGGCCTGATAGAAAGTATAACCGCCGTAATCAAGGGGATCATTAACCACAATGGACTTCCTGAGAACCTCCTTGCCACCTTTGATAACCGTCAAGTCTGAACGGTACTCCTTGGGAGCGCCGTTGTCATAAAAGCTCAGGGTAAACTTATCACAGCGAATACCAAAACCAAGGTCAATGAGCTGATTACTGCCAAACTGGTATATGGAACTGGTGGTTGATCCCTCAGGTAAGGTGACCCCACCCTTATGTCCGTATATGGAGCCGATAATAGCGCCGGCGAAGATAATCAAAATACTGGCATGTACCACATAAACACCAAGTCTGGTCCAAGCGCCTTTCTGGATAAAGAGAAGCGTCCCTTTCTCCTGATCAGCCTGCTGCACCCCTTTCCCAAAGGAATCGAGAACCGCCTTGGCTGCAGCCACCGCCCCAGCATGATCATTGTCCACCAGAAATGCCTGCCGCCGCGACTGCCGCTCGAGACGTTCGGGGGTGGTTTGCAGGTTGTCAAGAACCACCATCCGCCAGACATTGGGCAACCGGTCAATGGTACAGACAATAAGGTTAAGACTCAGCAAAACCAATAAAGATAAGAACCACCAGGAATTATACATGTCACCAATGTTAAGAATCTCGAAAATCTTGGCAAGATTCGGCCCATACTGGTTAACATAAAAGGCTGGCTCCTTATTTTGGAGAATGATGGTGCCAATAATGGATGACACCGCCAAGCTAATGAAGGTGAACAGTGTCAACTGCATTGAGGAGAAAAAGCTGACGAAAGGATTCTTTGTTTTTTTCATTGTAAACACTTTCTAGTATTAGAAATTATTGATATTTAAGAAAAATATGAATTAGAATTTAACCTTGGTATTGCTACCATGCCTATTTACCAAGTGTCAATTAAAAATAGTATTGCCACCGGGGAATTCCAGCGAATCCGAACCAGCAATCATTACCTTAAGCATCTTCAAAACATCCATCCTGTCTTTTACAAAAGCGCACTAACAAAATAGCCCACAAAACAGTTGCCAATGATCCTTAAAGACGGTATAAGAACTGGTTTCAAAAAAATAGCAAGGAGTCCTATCATGGCTAAAGAATGTGAAATTTGCGGCAAGAAACCCGCTACCGGCAACAACGTCAGTCACGCCCATAATAAAACCCGGCGACGCTGGCTGCCCAATCTGCAAAAAGTCCGGATGGCAACCTCCGGCGGCAACAGCAAGTCCATGCGCGTTTGCACCCGCTGCATCCGCTCCGGCGCCGTAGTAAAACCTGCTTGATCTTTTCGGGCGGGCTTTAACCCGGCTCCATATTCTTCTTGCTTCGCTCACTCCTTCCGGTCAAGCTCACGCTGTCCGGAAGGAGTAATTTCTAAGCAACAATATCATTTCAACGCCATTCTTGCGCTGTCCCCCTGCTCAACTCTCCTCAGCGGTTTACCTAATTATTACCCCCTACGAGCTTCAATAACCCCCGTCAACTGCCGAAGGTGCTGCAGAAGTCGCTCCAGATGCGGTCGGTCGGTAATTTCCACCACTACCTTGATCTGGGCCGTTGTTCCGTCTGATGCTTGGGCCTCAACGCTAATAATATTGGCATCATCACCACTGATGGCGCTACTCATGGCAGCCAGAAATCCCTTCTGGTCTTGAGCAATCACCATAATCTGCGCCCGATGAATGATCTTTTGTGATGATGCCCACTCCACCGCCACATGCCGGGCGGGATCAGTAATCTTGAAGTTCCCACAGGTGACCTTGTGCACCGAAATACCGCGCCCGGCAGTAATAAACCCCATCACATCATCACCGGGCACCGGCATACAACAGTTAGAAATCCGCACCATCACATCATTGATGCCATCAATGATAATGGCATCGCCGCCCCCCCCACCCCGAGTGGCTGATTTGGCAACGACGACATCCTCCACCACCTCTTCCGGCGGACGAATCTCCTCGGGTAAAAGTTGCTTAACGATATCATCGACGATGAGCCTGCCGGCTCCTACTCCGCGCAGTAAATCCTCCAAGCTATTACTGGAAGAAATCCGCAAGATTTCCCGCAGATGACCACTCTTGATCAATTTTTTAAGATTGAGTTGGTGCTTGCGCAACTCGCGCTCGCAAAGTTCCTGACCACGCTTCAGGTTCCTCTCTTGCTCTTCACGATTCAACCACTGCCGCACCCTACTCTTGGCCCGACTGGTCTTCACCAAACTCAACCAACGGCGATTGGGATGCTGGCTGGTGGAGGTGAGTATTTCCACCTGATCACCGTTCTTGAGTTCATACTTCAACGGCACCAGACGACCATTAACCTTGGCCCCTACGCAATGGTTTCCCACCTCGGTATGAACGTTATAGGCAAAATCAAGGGGGGTGCTACCCATGATAATCTCTCGTACTTCCCCGTTGGGAGTGAGCACATAAACCTGAGAGCTTTCCAATTCGCTTTTCAACGCCTCGAGAAATTCCTGCGGCTCATTGAGATCATGGAGAGACTGCACCAACTGTTTCAACCACTTAAAAAGCTTTACATCACTCTTGGAGATGGCCCGACCTTCCTTATAGGCCCAGTGAGCAGCAAGCCCTTCCTTGGCAATCTCGTCCATCTCCTCGGTACGAATCTGAATCTCCATAAACTCGCCATGCAACCCCACCACCGAGGTATGAACACAACGGTACCCATTGGCCTTGGGCTTGCTGACAAAATCCTTAAAACGACCCTCAACCGGCGTCCACAACGAATGCACTAGCCCCAAGGCAGCGTAGCAATCCTTCACCGATTTCAAGATGATCCGGAAGGCAACCTTGTCGTACACCTTCTCCAACGGAATATCCTGAACGATCAGCTTATTATAGATGGAATAGAGATGCTTGGGCCGCCCCAGGATATGGCAATCGCTGATCCCAAACTCGTGGAGCTTGTCATAAAGGATTGCCTTCACCTCATCGACATACTCCTGACGTTCTTCAAGTGAAGTTTCTATTTTGCTAGCAAGATCGGCATACTCGGCGGGATGTAGGTACTCGAAGGAGAGATCCTCAAGCTCGCGCTTCAACCAGTCGATACCAAGACGACTGGCCAACGGCGCGTAGAGATCAAGGGTTTCCTGAGCCACTTCCAACTGCCGTTCACGATAAAGAGCACCAAGGGTTTTCATATCATCAAAGCGGTCAGCCAGCTTGATCAACAACACCCTGATATCGGTGGACATGGCCAAAAACATCTTCCGAACATTCTCGGCCTGATAGGCAATGCGGTTATTGAAGTGAACATTGGTGATCTTGGTGGTGCCGCTAACAATGGACGCAACATCCTTACCGAACAGTTTACGAATTTCCTGCTCTGCCGCCGCCGGGGAGTCGGCCTCTTTAAGCGAGCCGTGCAAAAGACCAGCCATTAACGAATGCAGATCGAGACGCATGGCCGTCAAGGTATAGGTCACCGCCAGGAGATGGGAAAGATACGGCTCTCCAGACAGCCGCTTTTTATTGGCATGCACCTTGGCAGCGTACTCATGCGCTTTGCGCAGAGGAACAAGGTCGTCGCCAGGCAGGTAGGCCTGGGCTCGTAAGATAACGTCGTTAATAGTCGGCATGGGAGTTAATTATCCAGTTGGCAAGATCAAACAACGGCAGCCAATTCGGTGCGAATCCTGGCAGTCAAATCCGGCACCACCTCCGCTAACGGTAGGGATGAAGTTTCACCGTCAACCCGCTTACGAATCTCAACAACCCCTTCCTTGGCGAAACTCTTACCCACCGTCAACCGATAAGGAATACCAATCAAATCGGCATCCTTGAACTTACTGCCTGGCCGCTCATCACGATCATCGATGAGAACGTCGACCCCTTGCTGCTTGAACTCCAGATAGAGCTTCTCGGCAGCAGCGGTGATCACTTCATCGTTGGGTGAAAGATTTAGCACCACAACCTGAAAAGGAGCGATGGGCAGCGGAAAGATAATCCCGTCCTTATCGTGATTCTGTTCGATGGACGCAGCCACCGTGCGACTGACGCCAATCCCGTAACAGCCCATCACATAATGCTGTTCCTGGCCCTGATTATCAAGAAAAACACCGTTCAGCGCCTGGCTGTAAGTTTTGCCAAGCTTGAAGATATGACCAACTTCGATGCCACGGGTGAGATTAAGCTCCGCCCCACAAACCGGACAGCGATCATCCTCGGTGACCATCCTCAGGTCAGCGACATCCTCCACCTCAAAATCACGACCCAGATTAACGTTAAGGGAGTGGAAATTCTTCTCGTTGGCGCCAACCACAAAGTTTTTCATTAACGCCACTTCGCGATCAGCCACCACCCGAATCTTCAGCCCAATGGGGCCAAGATAGCCGGTGGGAACGCCGGTGGCATCAAAGACCTGCTTATCGTCGGCCATCTCCACCTCCACCGCGCCAAGCAAATTCTTCAACTTAACCGGCTGCACCTCATGATCGCCACGAAGCAGCACCGCCACCGGCTGGCCGTCAACCAAATAAACCATGGTCTTAACCAACTCTTGGGCAGTGATTCCTAAAAATTCTGTAACCGCGCCAACCTTGCGCTTACCAGGGGTCTCTTTCTTCGCCAACGGCAACAAAGCCACCTCTTCAACAGGAGCAACCGGCGCCATGGCCGTGGCCTTTTCCATATTGGCAGCGTAGGTGCATTTCTTACAGATTACCAGGGTATCCTCACCGGTATCGGCCAGCACCATGAACTCGTGGGAAAAATTACCGCCGATGGTACCAGTATCAGCCTCCACGGCCCTGAACTTGAGCCCACAACGGCTGAACACCCGGTGATAAGCGTAATGCATAGTCTCATAAGTCTTGCCAGCATCCTCCTCGGTGGCGTCGAAGCTGTAACCATCCTTCATGATGAACTCTCGCCCCCGCATCAAACCAAAGCGGGGCCTGATCTCATCGCGAAACTTGGTCTGAATCTGGTAAAGATTCAGGGGCAAGCCACGATAGGAATGCACCTCACGACGAACCAAAGTGGTAATCACCTCTTCATGGGTGGGGCCAAGACAACTCTCCCGTCCATGCCGGTCTTTAAAACGCAGCAACTCAGGCCCATACTTATCCCAACGGCCC
The DNA here is from genome assembly GCA_030145325.1 of Desulfurivibrionaceae bacterium. Lineage (GTDB taxonomy): Bacteria > Desulfobacterota > Desulfobulbia > Desulfobulbales > UBA5123 > UBA5123. Next base: position 45,859 of record JAQYVW010000005.1, on the reverse strand, counting down.
GACTCCTGCCAGAGATCGGCAGGCTGCACCATGGGCAACAACACCTCTTGGGCGCCACCGTTGTTCATCTCCTCCCGAACAATCTTTTCCACCTTCCGCAAGGTGGCAAGACCAAGGGGAAGATAGGAATAAACCCCGGAGGTAATCTTGCGGATAAACCCAGCCCGAAGAAGCAATTTATGGCTGACCACCTCGGCCTCAGCCGGGGTTTCTTTCAAGGTCGGCAACAACAGTTGCGAGTAACGCATGTCTTTTCCCTGTGTATGTTGTCATCCGCACAAATTTCGGCGGATGTTTTTGGGTTAGCCGTTAGCCGTTAGCCGTTAGCCGTTAGCCAATAGCTAATAGCTAATAGCTAATAGCTAACAGCCAGCCACTATTTCTCAAACTGCGCGGCCATCTTGTCCAATTCTTCAATAAAAACGGCCAGCAGTTCCGCCTCCGGCACCTTTTTGTAAAGCTTGCCCTTCTTAAAAATGATCCCCACCCCATTGCCACCGGCAATTCCCAAGTCAGCCTCGCGGGCCTCACCGGGGCCGTTGACCACACAGCCCATCACCGCAATCTTCAGCGGCACGGTCATGGTCTGGATATAGCGCTCCACCTCCTCGGCAATGCCAAAGAGATTAACCTGACATCGCCCGCAAGTGGGGCAAGAGATCAACTCCGGCCCCCGCATTCGGATATGCAGACTACGTAGTAATTCGTAACAGACCCGAATCTCTTCCTCGGGGGCACGGGTGAGAGAAATACGCATGGTATCGCCGATCCCCTCGTACAACAGCATCCCCAAGGCAACACTTGACTTGACGGTACCGGCAATCAACCCACCCGCTTCGGTAACTCCGAGATGCAGAGGATAATCGCATTGCTGAGAAAGGAGTCGGTAAGAGTCGATGGTGGCCAAGGCATCCGATGATTTCAGAGAAATCTTGATCTCCCGGAAGTCAAGCTCCTCCAATAACGCCACGTTGCGTAGCGCACTTTCCACCAGCGCCGCCGGGGTGGGATGACCATGTTTCTTGAGGATATCCTTTTCCACCGAGCCGGAGTTAACCCCCACCCTAATCGGCACCTGATGACTCTTGGCGGCAGCGACCACACTAACCAGTTTGTCCTCCCCACCGAGATTGCCGGGATTAATCCTGATCCCCTGGGCGCCGTTTTCCATGGCCGCCACCGCCAGGCGATGATCGAAATGGATATCGGCAATCACCGGCATGGTAATCCGGTCGCGGATCTCGCGGATGGCTTTGGCGGCATCAAGATCAAGAACCGCCACCCGGATGATCTCACAACCCGCCGCAGCCAGCCGTTCAATCTGGGCGACGGTGGTCTCAACATCGCGGGTATCGGTGTTGGTCATGGATTGCACGGCGATAGGTGCATCGCCGCCCACCGGGACATTTCCAACCATTATTTGACGAGTTTTATTTCTAGTAATCATGAGGCGCGATTATACACGCTCAACCGGCAACATGCATCCCCCTTTTTCCTCGCCAAGCAGAAGGGTTCGCGGTAGTTGCATTTCCACGTTGCCCTTGGTAGGATTGCGGCCATGAAACTGTTGATCACCCTTGTCGGCCTAATCATGATCCTGGAGGGATTACCCTATGTCGCATTTCCCACCGCGATGCAGGATTGGCTGCGACAACTAACGGAAATGCCTCCTAATATTCTGCGCGGCTTAGGGATTATGGCCATGGCGGTGGGCTTCCTGCTCTGCTATGTCACCCAGCGCACTGACCTCTTACCCTGATTGTTTTTTGCCAACCCCGCCCCTTCTCATCAATAAACCGCCGTTTGATATTCTTCTAAAAAAACAGCTCAGCGGCCAGCACCGAGACCTGCAACGACATGGATTTATACGATATCAACTCATACAACTATGACCTGCCGGCCGAAAACATTGCCCAGGCTCCCGCCGACCAACGTGACGAATCGCGCCTCTTGGTCATGGACTGCCGGAATGATGATCTCACTGACCGCAAATTTCACCAGATTAGCGATTACCTGCAAGCAGGCGACCTGCTGGTGGTAAACAACACCAAGGTCTTTCCGGCCCGCCTGCTGGGAAAAAAAGAGACCGGCGGTCGGGCGGAACTAATGCTGCTCTCCTACCCGCAAGTGACCAAGGATACCACGCAGAGCCAGGGTGACGGTTGGCAGGAAGCGGTGATCATCGGCTTGGTGAAAAGCTCCAAACGACCGAAACCGGCCAGTAAGCTCCTCTTCGGCGACCACCTCACCGGCATTATCGAGGAGATCCTCGCCGACGGCAAAGTGAGGGTGCGACTGCGCTTCCGGGGTGACCTCGACCCGTTGCTCGCCAACCATGGCCGCATGCCGTTGCCCCCATATATTCGCCGCGACGAAGCTGAAACCACCACCGACCGAGAACGATACCAGACCGTCTACGCCAGTGAAACCGGGGCCGTGGCGGCACCAACCGCCGGACTCCACTTCACCGACGATTTGCTGGCAAAGCTACGCAACAAAGGAGTGCAAATCGCCACCGTCACCCTCCATGTGGGCTACGGCACCTTCGCTCCGGTGCGAGTCACCGACATCCGCGAGCACCAGATCCACGCCGAATACCTGAGCGTCAGCAACGAAACCGCCAAACTGATCAACGCAACCAAAGCCAAGGGGAAAATGGTCTGGGCGGTGGGAACAACAACGGTGCGAGCGCTGGAATTTGCCGCTAATAAAGAGGGAGAGGTATTAAAAAAGGAAGGATTGTGCGACTTGTATATCTATCCGGGCTACCGCTTCCGGGTGGTCAATCGGCTCATCACCAACTTCCACCTCCCGCAGTCATCCCTGTTGTTCATGATCTCGGCCCTGGCCGGGCAGGAGAAAATTTTTCGGGGGTACAAACACGCCATCGCTAATGGCTACCGTTTTTACAGTTACGGTGACGCCATGGCGATCATTGTCTGACCCCCGCCACAAAAAAACTATCAGCTCCCGCAGCCGCCGCAACCGCCGCCAGCCGCCGGACAACTGCTACCCTTAGCGCTATCGGTTGACGAAGAGCTACTGGCACTGGCCGAACCGCAGTTGCTATAGCCATCGGCATACCAACCACCACCTTTTAATTGAAAGGAACTGGATGAAATCAGCTTCTTCATCTCGCCGGAACACTCAGGACAAGAGCTCAACGGAGCTTCCGATATACTCTGCCACTGCTCAACAACCTTCTGACACTCCTGACACTCATATTCATAAATTGGCATTAGCACTAACCTCCTTCAAATAACTCTATAATTTTGTCGTTGCCAGCAACCCCGAGTACACCGGCGCGTACTGGCTGCGACCATAAAACCAATATCGACCACAGTCAGAATAACTCCCCTAATCTAATGCCGTCCATCTATCCTGTCAACCAAGGTGTATTTTTTCTCACCGGTAAAGCCGTGAGCAAATGGACCCTAATTTCCAGATTACGAAGATTCACCTTGAACCAAGGAAGAAGTTAGAGGCCTGATTTCACCTTAATTATCAAGCGAACTGAACATCTCAAGCCTTAAATTAGGGCTAAATAAAATTATAAAATCACTGGGATTTTGCAGCTATTTTGGGCGCCAAGTAACTCGCTTGGCTTAAGCCCATCAAGGCTACCATTTCCCATGGAACTTCCCATAAATGCACGTCTAAAACACTTTTAACAACAAATAAAATCAATGTCAGTCCTGTCCAAAACACCATTTGCGCACGAGCTAAGGACAAATCGCCCTCTTTGTTTTTTGAAAAGTCCTTCAACAAATCTGAAAAATTGGGCTTATGGGCATGAAGATCGGGCAGATCACCTTGCTTGACCTTATTCGAGTGCAGATAACTTATACCACCGGTTGCCAACGAAAGCCCCATTAGGGCCACCAAAGATGCAGGTATCTGGGGAACCTCTAAACGCATAAACCCAAACCCCGCAACAACACCGCCAATGGTAATTGTCCAACAAGCAATCTGAGTACTGGATAAAGACAGGTGACGATCATAATCACAGAACAAATCAATAACTTTTGCATTCCCTATCTTGCAGAGAATAACGATAAAAAAGACCAAAGCAAAGGTTAAGAAAAACGGCCACAAAAATCCTGGGATGGGATTACCAAGGTAGACTTCACGGTTACCAATGGCAAAATGTCTGACCTTTTTCCCCGTACTATCAACAATTTCCCAGGTCAAAGTAGGAGTTACCCGCGTAACAGCTTTAAACCAATCGATATCATAGTTAGCAATATCAAACAGTAACAACGTCCCGGTCAGGGTTACCTTGCTACCGTTTATCACCTGTTCACTTTGTTGGTTGCGAGCAAAATACATTGGTTTTGTGGGGATTTTCTCGCTCTGTTTTTCTTCAGTAATAGAGTGATTACCAGGCAGGATTAATTGCGGGTGCATATCTTCAGTAATGTCCTTGGTAATAAAAATACGTATGGGATGAGATTTAAGTTGCCCATCGGCCATAAACAGGCTGGTTTCTTCTTCGTTTGCTTGGGCGGTAAAAGAAATACTCGAAAACAGTATTAAAATTGCAAGACAACTTATTGTTTTAGCGCAGGTTGACATAAAAACCTCCCTGAGATTGACATTGGTGAATCCAAAATAAGTCTGTAACAAAACCCAACTTGGAGTACCGACTACTTGCATACACTGAAAACCTAACCAATCATAGCGCATCTGGCTAACACTTAATTTGACTGACGAGGTTCAAAGCAATGGGATTGTCGTTGGCGAGGTGAGCCAGGCCCTGGCACCAAATAAAAGTCGGCCTACTCGTAATAATACGGTAACAGCGCAGACATGCGTCAATGGTATTAAGCAGGCACCTCCCGCTGGGGTCGGGCCAGCACTTCTTCTGCGAGCCTGCCAAAGACAGCATCGCCCCGTACCGACACCGAGGCGCTTCCCGAGGCCGCATCGCGAAGAAAACACATCTGCTCCCGATCTGATTTGGCCATGGGTTTGTCGATCCAAGCCAGGGTGTTGCCAGCAGGCCGGTACAGGACCAGGGGACCGAAGTAGGCCTCATCGTCCGGCCCGGAGACGGCAACCCCGAAGCTCACTGTCTGCTCAAGGCCGAACCCCTTTGGCGGTGGCACCAAATCCAGCAAGGCGGCAAAGAGGGTCAGGATCTCTTCAACCTTTTCGGCCCTGCCGTCAGCGAGCCAGGCCATACCATCCTGGGCCAGCTCGTGGATGTCGGCATCCGTATAGCTCAGGTCGATGCGGGCAAGGACATCTTTCCGCACTGTTGCCACTGACTGACCGTTCACACTCACCTTGATGTCGGAATCGACCAAGATTCTACGGATGGTGCGAAAACTCCACATTTCAATGGTTCTCGGGCTTCTGCGCACCACCACATCGTGGACGGTGGTATGGAAGATGGGCAATTCGTTGTCCAGAATCAGAATGAGCTGCCGCTCCCCTTCCGCCGCTTTAACATAGAGATCCAGGTCACGTTCACGTTGGTACTGGAAGGTGCTCAACTCCAGAAGCTGGCGCATGGGCTCCTTGGCAACCCGGTGCCGTGCACCGGGGATGATGCCACAGGATGCGGCAACCTGACCGGCCAGCCGGTCAACTTCTATCTTGCGCAACAAATTTTCTTTGAATGCCATTGTCTCTGCCTTCCCGAAATCTCAGCGGGGCACGCCCGCACAATTTCAGAAAATATCGCTGTCCAGACGGGTTAACCCCATCAAATACTGTTATGTGAGGTCAAATTTATTTTTAGAGAAAGTAGCATCCATTAAATAACTCTTTCCCCATTTACGTTTTCACAAAAGCTAGTGACCCGATTCCTATGGCCCCATTTTCGCCACGGGGAAGATAACCGACACTGCCGAGCCCTCACCGTCAGGGCCATCGGCAATATCCACACCACCGTGCATCTCCTCGGCCAATCGCTTGATAATGGTCAACCCCAGGCCGGTCCCTTCGCCAACGGCTTTGGTGGTAAAAAACGGTTCAAAGCATTGCCGCTTTCCCTCCTCGCTAAAGCCAACGCCGTTGTCAGAGATGGTGAGCCGCACCACTTGCTTGTTATGGTCGACGGCCAGGGTGACCATAATCTTCTTTGCCTGGTCGCCGTTTCCATGCTGGCGCTGCTCAAGGGCGTGGCGGGCATTGTTGAGCAAGTTGACCACAATCTGCTCGATACGCTGCTCGCTGCCGTAAACAACTGCCGCTTGGTCAAGATGCATGTCAAGAGTGATGTCATGGATGCGAAACTGTTCCCGAAAAAAAGCAAGGGCTCGTTCCACGGCATGAGCCGGGGCAAACAAACCCGCCCGGTCGCTCTCGGCCCGGCTGAATGAACTCATACCGTTGATGATGGTCGTGGCCCGTTGGACTTGATCGAGGATTTGATCAAGACAACCCCGCAGGGTCGGATCGGCCGGAGGCAACCTGCTGATTAATTGCGCAGTCATCGAGATCACGGTGATCGGCTGTTTGAGTTCATGGGCAATGCCTGAGACCATCTCACCCAAGGCGCAAAGGCGATCGGCATGGGCCAGCTTGGCTTGCCGCTCCAGCAGTCCTTCCACCTCTTCCAAACTTTTTTGGGCGGTTATATCTTGGAGCTGGGCGATGAAGCATTGTTGCTCGCCTTCCAGCACTGGCAGCAGGGTGAGCAACACATGGCGGCCACCCATCAGAAAGGACTCCTCCATTCTGAACATTTGACCGGAGCGGACTGATTCCGCAATCCCCCCTGCCACCTTCCCCCTGACTCCTTCGCAAAAAAGGCTCAAGAAGTCAGTCGCCAACAGTTCTTCTTCTGTTTTGTCGGTGATCCTTTCTACCTTTCGGTTGGCGAAAATGATCCCGCGAGCCGGGGAAAACTCAACAATGCCCTCGGAAGTATTGCGCAGGATCAGTTCCTGGTGACGTTTGGAAGAGAGGAGTTCAGCGGTGATTTCGCGATGGAAGATATCCTCAAGACCGATTACGGGTTGCGCGGGCGAGACACCGTAACGCCTCCCTGCCGTCAGGATGTTCAAGACATGAACCGACAGCTTCTTGAAAGGGCCCTTGGCGATGCAGTAGTCAGCGCCAAACTCTTCAAGGGCAATGTCTCCTTCGGCCGCGGCGGCGGAAAGGATGGCGATGACTGCCTGGTCAAACTTGGCCGATTTTCGCACCGCCCGACACAACTGCCTGCCATCCACCATGGGCATGATTAGGTCGATGAACATCACATCCGGGGTGAAGGTCTTCAATATCTCAAGAGCTTGCAGGCCGTCCTCGGCCAAGCGGAGTTCGTGGCCGTGGGAGACAAGCAGGTTTTCCATGAGCTTGCAAACCACCGGATTGTTGTCAACCACCATGATCTTTTTCTGCATCCCTGAGTATACCTCCAATGGCCATGCTCGCAAAAAAGACACATGCAGTCAACATGTTATTGGAACACCAGAAGGGGTTTCGTGGCCTGGCAGGGGCTTAGGCGGCAGGCAGAGGCTGGCGTCAAACGCAGTCAAGTTGCACCGGGGGGCAGAGGGGACGTTGTTTAATTGCTGAATTGACTATCTTGTTGATATATAAAAAAAACACTCTTCTTTAAACAATTAAACAACGTCCCCTAACCCTCACGTTGTTGTTTGCTGTTCATTTTCACCCGCCTTGGTCGTGAAGAGTGATGCCGACCGCCACCATCACGACTTCTTTTAACGCATCAAGCCAGCCTCTCTTTCTGTCTGCGACATGAAGCAGTAAGGATCTTGCTCAGTAAAGATATCAATACCCATACCGTGACCAACCGCCAGACAACCGCCACAGACCGGCCGGATGGGACAATCATTACAGGCTTGGGGGCCGTTTCGATATTGCTCAGCCTGCGGGCCGTCATAAATGGCCGCCAGGGATTGCTCAAAGATATTGCCGATTGGCGAAGGAAATTTCCGGCAGGAATGAACCTCGCCATCCGGCAGCAGGGAAACAAAGTTAAAGGCTGCCCCGCAACCAAAACCGGCACAGCCGCCGAAGAGATCGCCGCCCTCTCGATAACGAATGATATTGAGGAGATTGTCTTTCAGGCTGATAACCGGGTTGGTTTTCGCGGCCTGGATATACTCTTGTAAAAAAGACTCAAAGCCGTCTCGTTGGGTGGATTGCAATTGCGCGCCCTCCCCGGTTAGGGAGAGGCGATTGAAAGTGAAAAGGTCGGTCTTGTTCCGCAGCTCCTCTGCCAATGGCAAAACCTGATCCCGATTGTCTTCGGTCAGGGTCAGCATGACCATGGAGTAAAGATCCAGATCTTTTAAGATCGAAAGAAAATCAATGACCCGGTCAAAATGGCCAGGGCCGCGAATGAAATCATTTTGCTCCCGGAGCCCCTCCAGGCTGACCTGATAGAAAACCGGCTCAGAGATGGCCATGATCTCTTCGATTCGCTCTTTGGCGGCCGGGTTACCAAGAATGCCCAGGGAAAAACCAAGATCCGCCGCTTGCTGGTATAGGGTATTGAAGTGTGGGTAGAGGAGAGGGTTGCCGCCGGTAAAGGAGATATGTCCATCAACATGACGGCTCCGGCAGAATGATTTAAAGTCGTCCAGGATAGCCATCCCCTGATCCAGCTCCAGCTCCATCATGCTGCTCCGGTCATAGCAATGGCGACAATGGAGATCGCAGCTCTGGGTGATATGCCACTGGAGGGTGAACACCGGGGCGATCTGGAATTGTTCCATTGCCTTGCGACCGGTAAAGAAAGCAGGGTTTCTCCGTATTTTGGATTCTGGAGCCAGCGTCAGCCCCATCCTATCAGCATGGCTGAGAGCTCGGTCAATTACCCCGAGTGGTACGTGGTTTTCCAGGGCCACCTGATCCGGGTTTAAGTCGGCAGCAACAACTTTAAGGGCTAATAGTTCCTGGTCAGTGGCTGGCCGGCAGCGCATTTTTTGGGACTGTGGCCCCCGGAAAACCACCACCCACTCAGGACTTTTCTCGGGCCGGGCGATGTCCGTCGCCGCGTCCTCAAAAAGCAAAGACGCAAGATTTTCCCAGGATAGCTCCAGTATTTCCAAGGTTGGATTTAAAACTGGCCGCTCTGCCGGGCGGCTGAAATCAGCCTGGGCCATGGTGGCCTTATTAAAAGTCCTTTCGAGCCTTGCCAGTTCAGGAAGGTAAGGAGGGACGACCTGCCCCTGGCCGAAATCGGCAAGGAAAGCAGGCAGATTTTCCGGGGATGTTTTCGGGGAAAGACTCAGTAACTCCTGCCAGACCTGTTCCCCAACAATCATGCGGCAGACGGGGAAAATTTGCTCTAGATCTCTCTGCTCCTGATTTGTCGCCATGGTCAGTATTCCAGTTTACATTTCTTGTCTGAACAATAAAAAAGGGCCAAAGGGTTGATACACCTTCTGGCCCCCATTTGCCTGAGGCGATTACCATAAAGTGCGACCGCACTTTGCAGATTAACTCCCGCCTCAGCCACTGCCGGGTTTTTTCTTGTTTTCTTCTTGCTGGGTGCTAACTGCACCATCGGTGGTGCCACTTCAACCACTGCCAGGTGCCTTTTCGATCTCAGTGTGGGTGCTACCTGCACCCGTTTTGCTGCTTCCTCAGCCACTGGCACCAGCTTGTCCATCATGGCCCATCATCGAGCAGCCGCCAAGCAGACTCGCTATACCAAGCCCAGCTAATAACTTCTTTACATCTTTTTTGGTCATTCTGTCTCCTTTGTTTGGTTGGGATGATTGAAATAAAAAAGAGTCCTTTCAAAACTATCCAAAAAACAAAGCGCCAAAGTCAAGCACAATCTGACCGTTAGGGTAGAGCTAAAAAGGGAGTGGTTCCAGAGAATCGCAATACAAAACCGGGACAGATCTATATTATGGCCCTGACAAGCATAGAAAATCAGGCGTACTCCCTAGGGGGCAGAGGGGACGTTGTTTAATTGTTAATTGACTATCTTGTTGATATATAAAAAAGAACAGCACAAACCAAAACATTTCAGAAAAGGACGATAACAGACAGATTCACCCATAACAAAAAAAGAGCGTATCAAGAATAATGACCAGCCCCTCTCCCGCAGGAATTAACGACCACAAATGCAACAATCCGGCCTGCCCTCCCCACGAACTTGACAGTTAAATTAAGTCGGCGCACATTAACCCAGTGTGCCAGAAAGCGATTGCCGGATGAAATAACAGGCTACCAAGATATGGCCTTGAGACCACGCCGCCCCCTGAATCTATTCCATTGCCAGGACACCATCTGCGAGTTAAGTTCTTTTGGAAATATGTTGACCTGGGAGCGAAACAAAAGCCCAAAGCGGACTTGATCCCTTTTTTTACTAAAGATTGCGTGATGTGATGGTTGTTTGAGTTAAATAGATACCCATTTGTCAAACCAGACCAAACTCTCCACTACCCTTGAAGGCACTTCCCGGCAAGATGCCCGGTTGCCTATAACCATGAGGAAAAGAAGAAGACTAATGAATGAAACCTTTCTTGCATACGCTGCCTACTGGCGAAACTCCCTGGCAGACAGCGAACACGGCAGCGGCGCGTTGCGGGAGGGGGAGACCAAGGTCTTTCTGCGCAGGGCACTGGATGAGCTGCGCGTCGGACACATCGATATTAGCGAGATCGCCGCGCTGTTTGCCGAAGAGCCTGAGCATGTGCATGCCATCGAGGTTGTCGTTCGTCCTATAGTTTACCTGCAGCAGCTCGAGCACGCCCAGAGACGACGTACCGGTGTACCCGATGTGGTGACGCCGCTTTTGATCATGGCCGAACTGGGTCGTGACGGTCGGTTGCGGCCAACCTCCACGACCATAATGCCGCGCGACATACTCGAGCCGATGGACCGTTGTGCATTCACGATCGGTGCGTTTGAGGATATGGATGCCTTCCTGACCAAAACTCCAGCCCTCGGTGGCAAAGATTCCCCCCATGGGCTAAATGAAGAGGAGCTCTGGTCGCGGTGTCTGGCCCATGCAGTGGATCTGTTCGATTTCGTTGGCAAAGGCTGGCCGGCCACTGCTGGCGACTTTGAGCTGGCTAATTACTGGTACCTCGAGAAAAGAGCCTCGGTAAAAGGCGCTAGTAAGCACATCCTCGGCCTCTATGACCACATGCGCAAGAGTGTGCCCTCCGTCCCGTTGTTCGAACGCTACGCCAGCGAGCAGGTAGCGCCGCCCGAGACTTGCTTACAGGCCAGTGCAGCCTTCGCAGCCCGTATGGGTCACGCCGGCGACTCTTTTCCATTGGCGCAGGCTCAACGTGACGCCCTGTCTCACCTGCTGGAGGGGCGCCATGGGGACGTCCTTGCCGTCAACGGCCCGCCGGGTACCGGCAAGACTACAATGCTGCTCTCAGTGGTTGCCTCACTCTGGGCGCGTGCGGCGCTGGATGAGAATGGTGAGCCGCCCGTTATCGTGGCCGCGTCCACCAACAACCAGGCGGTGACGAACATCATCGACGCATTCGGCAAGGATTTTGCTATCGGTTCAGGCTGCTTTGCCGGTCGTTGGCTGCCGGATATCCAGAGCTTCGGCGCCTACTTCCCGGCCAAGGGCAAGGAAGTCGAGAGCGCCACCAAGTACCAGACCCGCGCCTTCTTCGAACAGGTCGAGTCACCGGAATACGTCGAGCGCGCCAAGCGTACCTATCTCCAGGCAGCCGCAACCGCTTTTCCCGAAATCGCAAACCCAACACTCATCGATGCTGTCAAGGCGTTACGAGAAGCGATCCGCGTCGAGTTGGACAAGTTGACCGCGCTTGATGACGTCTGGCAGAAACTTGTCCTTGCGCGCGAGGCGGTTCAGCGTGAGATCGGCGAGGATCCGGCCACAGCCATGACAGAACGCCGGCTTCAGGAGGCAGAGATCGAGACCCAGCATCAGGCCTTCGGCGCCGTGGTCGAGCGATGGGAGGCCTATCTTGCAAAGGAGTCTATTCTCTACTCGCTGTTCACATGGTTGCCACCCGTTGCCAACAAGCGGCTACGCCTTGCTAGGCTGTTCCTCAAGGAGCACTTTCCTGCCGAATCCGCGCTGCGCGGAGGGAACAATGTTGACGAAATAGAAGCTGCGACACAGGTTCGACGCGAGCAGCTCGCCACCATGCTGAGGGAAAAGCGGCACATCGTGCAACGCGGTGAGGCGGTCCTTAAGGCAGAGCAGGCGCAGTTGGAGCGTTGGCGAGCGGCGCTGGAGCCGTTGGGCATCTCGGAACAGGCGGAGATTCTCTCGCTGGCGGAGTGCGACGTACTGGCCGACACCGCCATACGCTTCCCAATTTTTTTGCTGACGACCCACTATTGGGAAGGCCGCTGGCTGCTTGAGATGGAGGCGTTGCTGCCGGAATTGGAAAAGGAGAAGCGCAAGAGCGGTCGTGTTACGATGGAGAAGCGCTGGCGAAGACGCATGAAGCTCACGCCTTGCGTTGTTTCAACCTTCTTTATGCTGCCGGCAGAGATGCAGGTAAAGCGCTTTGATGACGGTGAATTCGTTACCGACTACCTCTATGATTTCATTGATCTGCTGATCGTCGATGAGGCCGGGCAGGTGCTGCCAGAGGTTGCGGGTGCCTCCTTCGCCTTGGCCAAGAGGTCGCTTGTCATCGGTGACACGCTACAGATCGAGCCCATATGGTCGATTCCGGCACAGGTGGATATCGGTAACATGGTCAGTGCGAAGATCATCTGCAGCGCCGACCCCAAGCAGGCGTACGCGCAGCTTGCCGAACAGGGTAAGGCAGCCGCCTCCGGCAGTGTCATGCGCATCGCGCAAAACGTCAGCCGCTATCACTATGACCCCGACCTCACCCGTGGCATGTTCCTCTACGAGCACCGACGCTGCTTCGACGAGATCGTCGACTACTGCAATAAACTGTGCTATCGCAACAAGCTCCTTCCCAAACGCGGCTCGCGTCCTGCGGGCGTAGGGCTGCCGGCGATGGGCTACCTGCACGTGGACGGCATATGTCAATGGAGCAACGGCGGCAGTCGTCAGAATCTGCTGGAGGCAGACATCATCGCCACTTGGCTGGTCGAACACAAGGCGGAGTTAGAGACGCGTTACGAAAAAACGCTAGCCCAGATCGTCGGCGTGGTCACGCCCTTTGGCAGCCAAGTGCAGGCGATCCTGCAGTCCTGCCAAGCCCGAGGCATCATCGCCGGTAGCAAGGAGGGAATGACGGTGGGCACCGTCCATTCCCTACAGGGGGCCGAGCGGCCAGTAGTGATCTTTTCCCCCGTCTACTCTAAGCATGCCAACGGCGAGTTTATCGATAATAGTCCTAGCATGCTAAACGTTGCCGTCTCTCGTGCCAAGGACAGCTTCCTCGTCTTCGGCGACATGGACGTCCTCGAGCTTTCCCCGAAGTCCAAACCGCGTGGGCTTCTCTTAACCTATTTGTGTCACAAGCCGAGCAACGCATTGAATTTCGAGCCGCAGCAGCGCAAGGATCTCACCCCGCTACATAAGAACTTACGTCAGCTACGAGATGCCCAGGAGCACGATAGCTACCTGCTCACCGCGTTGGCCAAGGCCGTTCATGAGATACAGATCGTCACCCCTTGGCTCCAATTGCGGTGCATAAAGGAGATTGGAGCGCTAGAGGCGATGCGCGCCGCCGTAAAACGAGGCGTTAGCGTCAGCATCTACACCGACCAGGAGTGGAACACCGAGGCGCCGAATTCCACCCTTGCAGCAGAAAAAAAACTGCGGCTGCAAGCGGCGGTGGACGCGCTGCAGAAAGACGGAATAGAAACAGCCTTCGTCGCTCGCGTGCACAGCAAACTAATTCTCGTTGACGATGATATTTACTGCGCTGGCTCGTTCAACTGGTTCAGCGCAAGTCGCGACAGCCGCTATGCGCGCCACGAGACCTCGCTGGCTTACAGCGGATCGGAATTGGCGGAGGAGATCGAGGTGACGCGGAAGAGTCTTCGCTGCCGCCGACTTACGCGCCCTCTGCAGGCACCGTCGCCAGAACAGGCCGAAGACACTGCGGCGTTGCGGACTAGCCCCCTCTTGGCAAGCGAAGAACCAAAGGGGTCAGATTGAGCTACCCCCAGTTTCACGGACACCAAGGTGAGCGGGACGTTCATGATTTCATGCTTTTCTTTCTTCTGGTGAGGTTGACATGTTCCGGGCTCTCTTAGAGAGATCGAGAAGTCAACATACCTCCCTAGTATACGTAACAAAATAAAAACCGGCTATATGGTATAGTTCGGTCATAACATCCTGTTTTTCTTTAGAAAGGAGGAGGTCATGGCCGAGGAAAAAATAGCTGCAATTCCACATCAAAGTGAACAAATCTATCTTGGGCTCTTGTCTGCCCATCAACATCCCCCTACCTTTTTCGAGTATCAACAAGCACAAACAAATTTTTCATCTCAATATTTTTCTCCGATCACAGCGCTACCTGTAGCTCAGGCACCAACAGAAAAACGTCGGGTGCTTAACCATTTCAGCCAAAGGTTATCAAACAGTAGCTTGCCTGGCGCTGAGCATGCAGTTTCTTATCTACAGCATAAATATAGAAACAATTTGGCAACCAGCACTATCAGGCAGTCTGGCGGCGTTATTATCTCTTTTCTATCATTTCTCATGCTGTCCGGGATCAGCAGCATTGAAGAACTCTCCCGGCAGCATATTTATGCATATATAGGAAATAATCAGAACCGTGGTTTAAAGGTTGGCGGAATAAAAACAAACCTACAGGGTATATATGCCTTTCTCCGTTTCCTGGTTGACCACAGAATTTTAGAACCTGATATTCTCGACAAAAAAATCCAACTCAAACTTCCTGAGTTGCTGCCCCGGGCCATCCCTGCAGAAGACCTTGAAGCATTACTCGTTGTGGTCAACAATGTCCGTGACCAGGCAATGATCCTGTTATTGCTTCGAACCGGGATGAGAATCGGCGAATTGTTAAATGTCAAAGTTTCAGACATTATTTTGCCGGAACAAAAAATCCTGATTTACCTTGGGGAGAAAAATTACCAAGGCAGAGTTGTACATTTTACAGAAGATGCAGAGAGGGCCTTACGGAAATGGTTAAAGGTAAGAAATACAAACGGGGATTATCTTTTCTACGGTTATGCAAACAAAAAGTTCAGTTATGCCGCAGCTCGAAAAGCTCTGTGGATTTAGCCGTGCAAACAGATAGGAATTATCTTCATAGAATACAAAAATTCATCGTGTGGGTTGCGGTTCCTGTTGAATCAGTGACTTCCAGGAATGTGAAATGTTATATAGATTTTCTTCTCGAAAAAAGCTTGTCACCGCAGACTATTAATAGCCACTTGGTCGCCATCCGAAAATTTTATAATTATTTGAAAGATGAAGAGGGTCTTCAGATCTCTAACCCAGTGATCAAAAAACTGGCACTTCGTCTTCCCAAACCACTTCCTCGGCATCTTCGTGATAGTGATGTTGTCATTTTCCTCAGGAGCATTACGAAACCACGGGACATGGCCATGTTCATGCTTATGCTGCGTTGCGGTCTTCGAGTTGAAGAGGTGGCAAATCTAACCCTGGGAGCTATTGACTACAGGCGTAGTCAAATAATGGTAAGGAGTGGGAAAGGGGCTAAGGACAGAGTGGTATATCTTAGCAATGATGCTGCAGAAACCCTGGCAGCATATTTACAAATAAGACCTGTCACCAGAGAACAACTGGTATTTCTAGTTGAAAAAGGGAATTACAAAGGTAAGCCGATCTCTGTCCGTGGTATCCAAAAACGGGTTGAATATTACTCTAAACAAAGTGCGGTATCGGTTTCCTGCCATCAACTCCGCCATACAATGGCAACCAAATTGCTCAACGCAGATGCTGATCTTGTCACAATCCAGGATCTACTAGGTCATAACAGAATAAAAACGACCCAACGTTATTGCAAGCTCTCAAATGTTAAGGCTCAGCGAGATTATTATAACGCCATGGATATAGTGATGGAGAAAACGGCAAGTATTATAAGCCAAAGAAGGAGGCATTGATCCGATAAGTAGGGTGAAAGTTCTAGTCAGGACGACACACAAAAATATTGACTAATGCAGAAAACCATACAATAATATCACAACAATAACATGTTGTTTTAAAAAGAAAAAATAGGATTTGTTACGTATACCTCCCTAATGTATTAAGTAGCCTTCTAGCTGTGAGGGACAGAGGGGACGTTGTTTAATTGTTGAATATGAAAAACACTCTTTTTTCAACAATTAAACAACGTCTCCTGTCCTCCCAAAACCAGCGCGGAAACTCCGACTGTTTGAGGCCGCCCATAGGCGGGCGAGTTTTTTTATCCCGACAACTTTGAGGAACGCAGGGTATCCGCCACAGAGCGGGCGGGCAGCAATGTGGCTTGACCACACGGCGAGTGACACAGGGTGCCGTTTCTTTCGCCGCTTCGCTGCTGGTTCGTTTTATTTGCACCCCGCAGGTATTGGAAGAATTTTTTTTAAAATCCCATTCAACCTCTTCGACTTGCTTCCTTCGTATCGAGACGACTATCACCCTACCCAAACATGCTCAGTCAAAAAGATTATTTCTTTCTCGCAACCATGCATACATAGTGCTTACCCAAAACCACAAAAAAAATGGGTTAGCTAAAATTTCGCTAACCCATTGATAATACGTGGTGCCCGGAGCGAGAATCGAACTCGCACAGTCATGCGACCGAGGGATTTTAAGTCCCTTGCGTCTACCAGTTCCGCCATCCGGGCCTTACTCTTCAACAATCTGGCGTTTTTTAGCACACAGGCACCCAAAAAGCAAGCACCCAACTTCTTGGCAACATCATTTCCAAGCCAACAACGTTGTTGTTATCATGGAGCCTTTTGCCCTCAAGAAAAAATCACCCTGCCTTCGTTTTGGGAAAGCAGTGATGAAAGACCAACAAAATACTTTCAATTTCCCGGCAAAAACTGGTATAAAACTACATTATTCATCGTAAAATAACTACTTTACAGGATTATCGACCGTGCCTCCATCTGTTCTCTTCGTCTCCATCCTGATCATCTTCATCATCCTGGTCGCCATCATCATCAAAACGACCGCCGGTAACCACGACCTATCCCTTTCTTACGAGAAAAACTTCTCACTTCTTTCGGCACCGGAAAAGGCATTTCTCGAAACCCTGGAACCGCTTCTTGGCGACAGGCACACTGTCTTCGTTAAGGTACGACTGGCGGATATCATACAGATACAACAGAAGCCAGGAAAAGAACTCCCCGTTAAAACCCTGGCCAGAATTAACGCCACAACGGTTTCCTTTGTTCTCTGTAACGCCGGGGATCTCTCCATCGCCGGAATCATTGACCTTGAGAATAAGACCGCAACCGCCAAAGCTGAGGACATGCCGGACGATTTTATCGACAACGCCGCCACCGCAGCAGGTCTACCCATCGCCAGGGTGCAATCACGGTTACAGTATGACCCTGAAGACATCATTGCCATTCTTAGCAAAAATATCGAATTACCAGAAAACCCCACTGTCAAGATAATCACCAACAAATACGGTGACTGCCCCAGTTGTGGCGAGCCCCTGATGCTTCTTAAGGCGAAGCAAGGTGAAAATATCGGCAAATACTTCCTTGGCTGCTCCAATTATCCAGAATGTAAATATCTCTCTATGCTCAACAATAACGAACCCGGCCTCGCCATGACCGACGCTACGCAAATGCCCACGAGCCCAGAACCATCATCACACAAGGAGCCACAATGACCACCGACGAAAACAACAAACCTAACTCGGAAAGAATGGCTTTTTTGCGCAGCCTCCCCCTAGAGATAAAGCAATCTTTAACCAAGGAAGAGGCTAACGCTTTCTTGCATGATCTGCCATGGCCTGAATCTTTAAATGAGAAATTGAAAGATTTTATTGTCGAAGAGGAGTAAATTAGAATCCTTACCATTTGACGCCTTGGCTGGGGGGCCGCGTAAAGGGCGACAAAACAACTAAAGACCTTATTTAATTCATCACTGTCCATCACTGACAGCCTGAGACCAGACATGTCCCGAAAGGATTACCAACAAACCTTTGCAGCATACAATAAAGCCGCGCAAGACGGGGATCCACAAGCCCAGTTCAAGCTTGGAGTTATGTATGAAAAAGGGTTAGGGGTTACTTCCGATCTAGCAGAAGCCCTCAGATGGTATAGCTTGGCCGCCGAGCAGAATAATGCCGGCGGGCAGGTAAATCTCGGAGCCATGTACAAAAACGGACGCGGCGTAGACCGGGACTGCAACGAGGCCATCCAATGGTACAAAATGGCAGCGCAACAAAACGATGCCATGGGCCAGTACAACCTTGGACGAATGTACGAGGAAGGATGTGGGGTTGAGAAAGATATCGCCACGGCCATCCAATGGTACGAAATGGCCACCAAACAAGATTTTGCCCCAGCCTACGTCAATCTCGGCCTGCTGTACAAAAACGGACTTGACGTTGCACAGGATTACAACAAGGCGGTAAAACAGTTTCGCCTTGCTGCGGAAAAAGGTGACCCCCGCGGCCAATTTAACCTTGGTATTATGTACAAAAAGGGATTGGGGGTCAATGAAGATGAACGCGAGGCCATCAAGTGGTATCGTAATGCCGCTGAGCAAGGACATCTCGCCGCCCAAGTTAATCTAGGCTCCATGCACGAAAACGGCAGCGGCATAACCTACGACATGGAAAAAGCCTTAAAATGGTACACCACTGCCGCCGAACACGGCTCTGCCGGTGCCCAATACAGCCTCGGCACACTCTACGAGAACGGCCATGGCGTTAAAGAAGATCTAGAGAAGGCCCTCACGCTGTACCGCAAGGCGGCAAGCCAGGGATTTTCACACGCAAAAAAAGCATTGGCACGGCTGGAAGAATAACGGTCATCCTTGCCTGCCACCCGTCCGCATCAATACATCCCCCGGACATTTCTAGTGGCTTTTAACCTCTCAGCATGCTATGATACTATTTTTTCGTCGATATTTAGAGTTCATACTCTCTGTTTGGTGACGATCATGACATCAAGCAGGATCCTGACTGTTGCGCCTCGCCATCTCAACGTCTATGCCCCATACGCCTACGTTTATGCGCTTTACAAAGAGGCAATAGCGATCATCGACCTCCCGCCAGCTCATACAAAATAACACCTAAAAGGATTCATCTTTTGATACGTTCGCTTGTAAAAAATATCCGCAACCGTTTTCGCGGAGAAGAAGAAACCGTTACCGAAACAGCTACCCAAAAAGAAACTCCCACCGTTGTGGAAACAACTCCCACAACCCGCCCCAAACGGAAACGACCCCGAAAAAAGCGCCCTACCTCCGAAAAGAACAGTACCGTGTCCTCATCCCGGCAAGAAGATTCGACCCCATGGGATATTAGCCAATTCAAGGTAGAACCTGCTGCCGACAAGGTTCGCTTCCACGACCTTGACCTGCCCAATGAACTTATGCATGCAGTCCACGACCTAGGCTTTCAATACTGCACGCCAATCCAGGCGGAAATCCTCCCCAAGGTTCTTGATGGCACCGACGCCACCGGCAAGGCACAAACCGGTACCGGCAAAAGCGCCGCCTTTCTTGCCGTCATGCTCACCCGACTCATCCAGAATCCAATTAAGGGCGACAGGAAAAACGGCGTTCCGCGCGCCTTGATCCTTGCCCCTACTAGAGAACTGGTCGCCCAGATTGAAAAAGACGCCATGGGCTTAGCCAAACATATGCCCATCAACGTCGTCTCGGTTTTCGGTGGCACCGCCTACGACAAGCAACGCCGAGCAGCAGGCGACAATATCGTTGACATCATCGTCGCCACCCCCGGTCGCTTGCTTGACTTCATGCGCCAACGAATCGTCCGCCTGGACAAAGTTGAGATCCTGGTTATTGATGAAGCTGATCGAATGCTGGACATGGGCTTTATCCCTGACGTGCGAACCATTGTTTATGCCACTCCAGACAAAAGCAAGCGCCAGACCCTCTTCTTCAGCGCCACCCTCACAGAAGACGTCACCCGACTTGCCAGCCAATGGACTAAAGACCCCATCACGGTGGAAATTGAACCAGAACAGGTAACGGTGGATACCGTGGATCAGCAGGTCTACATGATTACCACCGATCAGAAATTCCCCTTACTCTACAATATGATCACCAAGCAAAAACTCGAACGGGTAATGGTCTTCTGTAACCGTCGTGATGAAACCAGGCGTTTGTATGAAAGGCTGGCATCCTACGAGATCAGTTGCGCCATCCTCTCCGGTGACGTTTCCCAGGACAAACGAACCCGCACCTTGGAAAATTTCCGGGGCGGCAAGATTAAAGTCCTGGTGGCAACCGATGTGGCAGGGCGAGGAATTCACATCAAGGGGGTCAGCCATGTGGTTAACTACCACCTCCCCCAAGATGCTGAAGACTATGTGCATCGAATTGGCCGCACTGGTCGCGCCGGGGCCACCGGTATTTCAGTAAGTTTCGCCGATGAAGATGAGTCATTTTACCTGCCAGAGATTGAAGAGTTCATTGGTCGCAAACTTCCCTGCCTTTATCCTGAGGAAGAACTACTGACCAAGCCGCCGCCACCAACAAAGAAAATACAACGAACCGGCCCACAGGATAAACGCTCAAAACGGCCATCATCCACCCCCAGACGATCTCCGGGGGGCAGATCCAACCGGCCGCCAAGTCGCCGCAGCGCCAACAAGAGATAGAAGGTTTCCTAAAGGGGGTCTTGAAAAATAAGTGCTTTGGGGCGAAAACAGGTAAGCAAGATCACAAGGCTCCCAGGCGCGGTCAATACAAAAAAAGGACCTCGCTGAAGCCCAAAAATGGCGAAATGAAAAATGCTGCATAACGTGAGCAGGTAAGCATCTTTCATTTTGCCAATTAGGAATAGGCCTGCCAGATTCTTTTGCCAGGCAACCTTCACAAACAATCTTTACCGATCAATGACTCAGGGGCCAAGGCCCCCGCTGTTCTTCCGCAAAAAAGCAGAAGCGATCCCACTCAACCTCCCGCAACGAAACCGGACAACGCAACTTAACCTTACGTTCGCTCACCTCGATAACCAGCCAGTCGCCATTCCGAGGGCCACCCTCGATCCTGATTTTCTGCCCCTCCCGTAACGGATACGGGCGAAAAATAAGTACCTCTTCCACAGCCATTATCACCTCCCCTCTCCCGGCCAAGGATTCCGACACCACTAACCACAGCACCAGAAATAACTCACCAGAGCGAACTAATATTAATTTTTTACAACATCAACACAGTTGGGTTTGATTCCCTAAGCAGATTAGTTGTATCCTGAATTCAAGATTCCCACAAACCAGTGTCGCGTTAAAGACGAAATGCCGTAAATTTTGCAGCTCTTTTTTTTTGCATGCAAGGCACGACTAGCATCGTAGCGCTAGGTGATGCAAGTTGTAATGCCGCAGGCGAAAAAATGGCCGTCAAGATGGGGCGTTGCAGAGTTGACGTAACACAAGAGAGGAGCGGACATGAAACATATCACTTTCAAAGGCACAGAATTCAACCTGATAGGGACCCCGCCACCAGTGGGATCCATCGCCCCCCAGTTTAACCTTTGCAAGACAGACCTCTCGGCGGTTACCCTGCAGGATCTGCAAGGAAAACGGATTGTGCTCAACATCTTTCCAAGCATTGACACCCCGGTATGCGCCACCTCGGTGCGCCGCTTCAATGTCGCTGCCGACAAACTGGACAACACGGTGGTGCTCTGTGTTTCCATGGATCTTCCCTTTGCCCATTCCCGTTTTTGCAGTACGGAAGAACTTGACACCGTGATCCCAGTTTCAGATTTTCGCACCGGTAATTTCGGCAATGAGTATGGACTACGGATTAAGGACGGAGCACTGGAGGGATTACTGACCCGGACGGTCATCATCATCAATGAGGCGGGAAAGATTATCTACACCGAAATAGTGCCGGAGATAACCCAAGAGCCTGACTACGATACAGCCTTACGGGAGCTGAGCTAAGACAACAACACGAAACACCACGTAATAGGTTAAACTTCGCTCGTTTTACAAATCACTTCTCGACCAAAGTTCTATCTTCCAGCAAACAAAGAAGGGCTATTCTTGCGCCGAAGGGAGTTACAATATACCTTGCCGGTATGCGATTCAAAAAAGATTTTGTAGCCACCGGCAGCACCGACCTCTTCAGCAGTCACCCGTACCCCGAAATGTTGTAAAGCCAATCGGGCCGACTTAATATTCTCCGTCCCCACCAACTGCATATGACTGCTTTTCCCTTCCACCGCAGAGCTGAACATCCTGGCCCCCCCGAACACCTTCGCCTCAAGATCCTCGGGCAAAGAGCCACACTTCTCAGCCAGCCCCGTAACCATTTTACGGATGGAGCAATCAACAAAACGACTACAATCCTGGTGTGACATATTCACCTTACCCTTGGGCAGTAGGCCATGACACATGGCACCCACCTTCCGACGACGGTCGTACAGACAGACAGCAACACAGGAACCAAGAATGGTGACCAGCATGGTTGGATGCTTCGCCACCATTAAATCAGAAGGCTGAAGGTGAACGGTGGGTAACTCCCCAGCGGCCAATTGTTTAGGCTTCCACATACTCTAAAACCTCAAGAACTATTCAAAAAAAACCCCACCTCACACAGCTATGAAGCAATCCTTCATACTAGCATCATATCACAACCAAATCACCCAAAATTACAATCTTTCACCAAGCCACCGTCAGCAAAATAATTATCCCCAGAAAACCTTCTGCCATGCTAATATGGCCTAAACATGAAACAATCTTTGAACATTCGGCAACGGTTCTTCCATGCATCCTTTCGAGATCCTCAAGCAAACCCCGAAAACCAACTGTAGCCAATGTGGCCACCCCACCTGCCTGGCTTTCGCCGCCGCAGTGGCAAAAACCGGTGAAGACGCACGCCGCTGCCCCTTTATCAACCTTGACGGATTGACAATTACCGATGCAATGGAGGTTGACAACCTTGACGATATCTCTCGACAACAGGATCTTGCGCTTATCGAACACCTTAAAGAGAAAACCGCCAACTTAGATCTGAATGCTATCGCTACCCCACTTGGCGCCGAAAACCCAAAGAACGATAACGGTATTCTGCATTTCAAATACCTGGGCCGCCAGGTTCGCTTCAGCAAACATGATATCCGCATGGAGGGCGTGCCGTTGGTTGATCCCCGCGACCAGATCCTCCTGTATAACTACATTTACTCTTGCGGTGGTCGCAATCCTGATAACAACTGGGTTGGGATGGAGAGCCTACCCAACTCCATCTCTAAAATCAAAACCCTGGCCCGTTACTGCGAAGACAAACTAGCCCCGTGCCTTACCAGTCTCTCCCGACAGGATATCCAAAACATCGCGGCACAGCTTGGGGCCGACACTGAACATGACCCCACCTCCTCCCTGGTCATGACGGTGCCAGTTCTGCCCATGATCCCGGAACGAATCATCTTCTGGGCCGAGGAGCCGGAAGACGGTTTCACCGCCAAGGTCAAGGTGCTGTTCGACCAATACGTTTTAGATTTTCTCGATCTGGAATCCCTGGTATTCTCTGCTGAAAGAATGGCGGAATACATCATCGATCTAGCCGCCCCACTAACACACTCATCACCCAGACAGGACAACCAGTGAAATATTTTTTGATTGTGGCCGTATTTTTAATCACTCTGCCACCAATGGCCCAAGCCACTACAACCGCCGCCAACCACAAGGAAGGAGACATAACTCTCTTTTATTCAAACGATATCCACGGTGAAACAGAACCCTGTGGCTGAAAACGACGACAACTGGGCGGTCTGTCCAGGAAAGCATCCCAACTTACCACCATGCGGCGAGAAATACCCCATTCCTTGACCCTTGATAGCGGCGGCCTGCTTTTTAGCCGCCCGCGACTGCTACCAAACCAGCTAAAACAGGGGGAAATCACCGCCCAAGCGATCATTGAGATGTACTCCCTGATGCGCTATGACGCGGTGGGCATCAACGCCTACGATCTGGCCGCAGGGGTTAATTTTCTTAAAGAGATCGCTCGGGAGGAGGAAGTCCCCTGGCTAAGCGCCAACCTACTGCGCTCAGCAGATCAGCAACCAGTTTTCAAACCGGCGATCACCAAAAGCATTGGCGCCATCAAGCTGGGCATCATCGGCATAACCGACCCGGCGGCGTACAAAGGGAAGGATGATTTCATCATTGTCCCATGGCGACAAACCCTGCCGGAACTAGTTGCCGAGATGAACAGATCATGCGACCTTCTTATCCTCTTGAGCAGCCTACCTGCCCAGGAAAATCACCGCATCGCCGAGGAGATAGAAGGAATCCACCTCATTCTTCAGAATGGTGACCATAACCAGCCCCTCGAAAAGGTTAAGAACACCCTGATCACCGGCACCGGCAAGAAGGGCAAATATCTCGGCGAACTCACCATTAACTGGCAACCGGCAAAGAAATGGGGCATCGGTAAAAGTAAGCAGTTACAAACCGCCCGGCAAAAACTTGACCAGATCAACTGGCGCCTTAAAAGGCTCAAACGCAAGGGGTTGCCAGAGAAAGGGGCAGAAAATAATCCCAGACTGCTTAAGAATTACCATAACCTCGAAACCACCCAACAAGAATTAAAAGCAACAATACTTTCACTGAGAAACTCAAAAGATGAACAAATATGCACCTACCGGAACCGTTTTATTGCTCTCGAAAAAAGTCTTCCCGAGCAACCAGAGGTGCAAGCGGTTGTTGACCGCGCCAGAGCGGAAGTCCACCGAGCAGGGAAAAAACGCTCAATTTCCGCGCGCGTTCCTTCGCTCTACCTTGGTTGGCAACGCTGTGCAGGTTGTCATCCGGACCAGACCCAAGCCTGGCAAAAAAGCCACCACGCTAACAGCTACCTGACCCTGGCCAACAAGAAAGAGCAATTCAATCTCGACTGCCTTCCCTGCCATGTAACCGGTATCACAGACGAAAATTCTCACCAGGCGCTAGCCCTGACCAAGGAACTGCAACTAGTCGGCTGTGAAGAGTGCCACGGCATCGGTACCGAACATGTCCGCACCAATGGGAAGCGCCCGGTGCCGCAAGCAAACCCCAAACCCGAGGTCTGCCTTCGTTGCCATACCCCGGACCATAGCGATGATTTTAATTATCAACGCGACCGCCAGCTCGTCCACTAGAAACCCGGTAAAGCAACACAAAAAAAAAGCCCCTGCGAGCAAATTGCTCACAGGGGCTTTTTACTAATAAAAGTCGGCGATACTTAGCAGCCGAAAGCGGTCTGCAGAGGCGGAACAGTTTGTTTCTTGCGGCTCATCATGCCGTCAACCCACATGGTCATACCGTCAACCTTGCCGTTAAAAGCCTTCTCGACCAGAGCAGCATCGTCAGAAACAACGACCAGGTCAGTGCCTTCTTTAACAACATCGGTAAGCATGAAAAGAACGGTGTGACGACCATCGGCCTTGACCTCAGCAACAGCCTTGTACAGTTCTTCACGAATCCCGGCAACCTGATCCAAGGTGGCAAGCTCGATCTGACCAATGCCAACCTTGTTGCCATTCATGTCAAAATCCTTGTAATCGCGGAAGATGAGATCCTTAATGGCAACGCCATCAATGGATGATTTAGCCTTCAGCATATCCATGAACAGTGCGTCTTGGTCGGCAACTTGGGCAATCTCCAACAGAGCCTTAACCGCAACCTTGTCCTCTTCGGTACAGGTGGGCGATTTGAAATTAACCGTATCACTAAGGATTGCACTAACCATGACGCCAGCAACATCCTTAGGGATAGCAACGTTGTTATCCTTATACATCTCATAAAGAACGGTACAAGAACAGCCAACCGGCTTGGCGTAGAAGAAGATGGGACCGTTGGTGGTCAAATCACCGATCTTGTGATGATCAACAACACCAATAACATTGGCCTTATCGATATTGGCCGGAGCCTGACCCATATCACTAAAATCAACCAGAGCAACATCCTTGCCGCCAGCATCGGTCATGGTCTCGGGAGTGGCTACGCCGAACTTGTCAAGCACAACCTTGCTCTCGGGGTTCAGATCGGCCGCAGCGATCTGCATGGTAGCCTTGGCATCAGTACCGGTGGCGCTAAGGTAATGGGCAAAAGAGATGGCTGCCGCCACGGAATCTGTATCGGGATTGGAATGACCTACTACGCAAACTGACATGATTTAGTTCCTCCTGAATTAAAGTAGAAAACGTTAACTGACAAAAACCAACAAAAAATTTGTTTCAACGGCTATCCAACTACCGTATATATGTAGATGAGATCCAAAATAAAAAAAATGCAAATAAGCATACGAAAAGTGATAATCTTAGTGCCAAAAAATAGTGGCGTCAAGTATAAAAACCAGCCCCAACAGTACAGACGCCATGGTTCTCTGAAGGGATTTTTTTAAGGGAGGAGGGGCGCAGGACAAAAAAAATATCCTATTTACCTCGCACCCCATGCCTCCGTTGTTAAATAAGCGACAAGCAACAAACAAGGAACCAGCCAATGGTCACCGAAAATCAATCCACAGCCCCCCAAACCAAAAAATCTGCTCCCCATAACGCCTCCCGCCCCAAGGTGCTGATTGCCGAAGACAATGCCGTGGTTCGCAAGGGTCTGATCAATTTCATGGATAAATGGGGATATCAAGCCGTGGAGGCCGCTAACGGTAATGACGCCTGGCAAACCCTGGACGACGACCATGAGATACGTTTAGCCATCATCGACTGGAACTTGCCGGGCTTAAGCGGCATGCAGATCTGCCAACGACTTCGCATCCGGGCCACCGGCCCGTACGTTTACACGATCATCTTCAGTGGCCGCACCACAGAAGAAGAACAGGTGCTGGCCTTGGACGGTGGCGCTGACGATTACATCGCGAAGCCCACCAAACCATCCTTGCTATGCGCCCGCCTTGGCGTCGGGCGAAGAATCATCGAAACCCTTTCCCCCACCAGCAAAACCGATAAAATCAATTCCAAAGACAGCACTGAATAATTCTCAAGGAACAACATCGTTGGTGACAAATATGGAATGCGGCTAAGAGAATCCATCACCAGCAACGGTCAAGATTTTTAATTTCACAGGAGAAATGAAAATGGTAAAAAGGTTAATGTTGTTTTGTGGTCTGCTCTTTGCTGTACTTACCATGCAGGGTTGCGTGATGACCAGTGTCCCTTACCAAGCCCTGCAAGTTCAGTCAGATGAAGCGGTGGTATATCTTTATCGCCCCGAGAGTATCATTAGCCGTGGAATCCATTTCAGCGCTGTCCTTAACGATAAAGAGACTATCGGGCCATTTATCAATAACTCCTACATCCCCATCCATGCCAAGCCAGGTGTTTTGAAGATCGTTCTGCAAAAAAACTCATTTCCTAAACAGACCCTTGACTCCACGGTTTACGACAACCTGGAATCCGGCAAGGTCTACTATCTAAAAGCAAAACCGGCACTATTTGGCCTCTACAAACTCGTCAAAATGGATCCTGCGGTTGGTAAAGCCGAAATAAGCTCAACGTCCTATTATCAACCCAATTAATTACGTTACAGAGAAAACGAGAACGACAAAAAAGGCAGACGGTCGTAATGACCACCTGCCTTTTTTGTCGTTCAATGGAGGGCAAAATCACCGACCATTGAAAAGAATCCGACTACTGACCCCCTGCTTCCGCACCACAATATCGTCTTGATTTATTCGTAAAACCATATAACCGAGGACAAAATCTCCCTCCTTAACCACCCGGTTGCCAATCACCGCGACCCGCTGCGCAGGCGCTGCCGACCAGGCCACGGCCTGAAGATCAAGATCCGGGGAGGAAAGAACAGGAAGCAAGACATCAGCCGCAATGGCTGGCTCCTTTTCCACCAGAGGGGGAGTTAAAGAATCAGGGGCGAGGGGTGCTTCTTCTACCTCAACCCCAACCTGGTCCAAGTCATCTTGCCTTCCAGATGTTGACAATGCTACTGCCGGTGACAACTCTTCTTTCTCCTGAGGGACAACAGCAACTTTTTCAGTGGGCAGAGAGACAATCGGTGCCGAGGGTGAAATAACTGTTGGGGATTCTTCCGGCAATGGGCTTACCGAAACAATCTCCTTATGGACAACCACATCACTTACAACCAAGCCATCCCCTATCAGCAACCAGCTACCCCCAGCAAATACGACTACCGCCAACAACAAGCCCAACATATACCATCGTCGCCTGAAACCACCCTGCCGCTCCACCTGAACGTATGGACCAACCCCTTGTGGCCAGCCTTGCCTGGATTCCTTAGTCGCACCTTCCTCTTCAAGTTTTTTTAAAGCCCGGAGAATGGAACTCAAGACGAATCCCCCGCCAGTTGTTGCGACCCGAAAAATATCTGCGGCATCTGGTACTGATTGGCCTCACGATAGAGAATGATCTTGGTCAACGGCCCAACCTTGCCGTCTGCCTCAAGGCCGTACTTTTTTTGCAAATTAAGGACCATCCCTTTTGCATTCTCGTCATACTCGGGAGTCATGGCTACATCCTGCCAGCCGACATCCCGAAGCAACATCTTAAATGACAGAACCGACTCGACAGGCGCATTTCTCGGGATGGTACCGATGATATGCAAAAAATTCTTCCACGGCACATAGGCTACCCCTGACCAAGATGCACGGATCTGGGCCTCGGTGACAACAATACGCTGGTCCCCAACCTGCAAGGTAAAAAGACTCGGACTCATCTTCTCCACCGCCAGATATCGCCATTGCGTTGCCCCAGCAACCCGCAACGCCAAAACCGACGGTAACCCCAATGATCTAATAAGATTAAAATCACTTACCCGCCGCACCATTAAACCATTTTGCTCAGCCGCCACCCGGAAGAATGTCTGATCATCCGCCAAATCGTCAAGTTCAATGCGGACAGCCAGGGTAGCATCCCATATCGCAAGGGCCGATTGCAGAGCCAAGCGCCGGGATGAGCGGTGGGCAAGGGTTGCCAAGAAACCGACAAGATCAGTGGGAGGAGGATTCAAACCAAGATCTCGCCCCGTAGCCATTGATTTTTCCTCTGGAGTGACCTCTTCTACCGATACCTCAACGGTTGGCATCACCACTGAGGCAGGAAGAGTGGCGGACAACAACACCTTGGCTGGGACGGGGATATTCGCAGTGGTAATCGGCACCGTCCGCTGCCAAGGCAACAATCCGAAGCGATAAACAAATAGCACCGCCAAAACAACGACACAGCCAAAACCAATCCCCATCAACAAACTTCTCGGCAAGCCATTGGCCACCAGACCACGGCCCCCTGCTCCGGCAAGTTCTCTGATGGCGGTTCTAACGATATCTTCGGTTATCACGTGGGAGTTACAGCCATAGGCGATCAACAAGGCCCGATCAGCAACAATATTGATCAATCGAGGAACACCTCTGGCATATTTATGGATTCGCCGAACGGCGGCAAAATCAAATTTCAAGCCAGGTCTGAGCGCAGCCACCGCCAGCCGGTGCAAGACATACTCCTGCGTTTCCACAAGGGACAAGGAGGTCAATCGGCAGCTCAAGGTAATTCGCTGCCCCAACTGCCTCAACTCATGGGAATCAAGCATTGTTGCCAATTCCGGCTGCCCCACCAGAATAATCTGCAATAACTTATCCTGAGTTGTCTCCAGGTTTGAGAGTAGACGTAGCTGTTCAAGGACATCCTTGCCGAGATTCTGCGCCTCATCCACCAGCAACAAAACCTTCTTTCCGGCTCCTTTGCAGGTGATAAGAAAATCGTTCAGGACATCAAGCAATT
Organism: Desulfurivibrionaceae bacterium; assembly: GCA_030145325.1. Lineage (GTDB taxonomy): Bacteria > Desulfobacterota > Desulfobulbia > Desulfobulbales > UBA5123 > UBA5123. The sequence goes on along the minus strand of JAQYVW010000005.1, from coordinate 16,109 downwards.
CCTTGATGGTATGAGGGGAGGAATCAATGCCGAACTCATCATTGATCGCCTGCAAAAGCTGCAAGGCATCAAGCTTGGGATTAAAGATATAGGCCGCATCCACTGAGTCATCAAGGTTTTCCAGGAAAGCCCGGCAAAGGGTGGTCTTGCCGGTACCCACCTCGCCGGTAATCTCCACAAAGCCATCCCCTTGCGAAACGGCATAGGTGAGATGCGCCAAAGCCTCTTCATGGCTCTTACTCAAGAATAGGTAGGCGGGATTGGGCACGAGCTTGAAAGGTTTCTCCTTCAGCCCGAAAAAATTATTATACATCTATATCTCGCAATACATCTGACCCGGCCAAACTTATTTTTCGCCCCCGGCAATCCGCTCATACATATCAACATCCTCTTTGCTGCCAATGATCAACGACACCCTTTGATGTAGACCGGTGGGCTCAATATCGAGAATATCGCGCCCATCATCGGTGATTGCCCGGCCGCCAGCCTGCTCGACAATAAACGAGAAGGGAGCAGCTTCGTAAAGCAGACGTAATTTACCCTCCGGCTTGGCCGGATCTTTAGAGTCTCGCGGGTATAAAAAGATGCCACCGGCAATGAGGTTTCGGTGCAGATCAGCCAGCATTGAGCCGATATAACGAGCGCTGTATGGACGGCCAGTGGCCTGATCTTCATCCTTGAGATAATCGATATACTTATGCATTCCCTGGCTCCAATAACGGCTGTTGCCCTCATTGACGCTGTAATACTTGCTCTTCTCAGGAAAGATAATATCGGGATGGGAAAGATAAAATTCACCAACGCTGGGATCGAGAGTGAAACCATGCACCCCCTCGCCGGTGGTGTATACCAACATAGTGCTGGAACCGTAAATGATGTAGCCTGCCGCCACCTGCACCCGTCCCTTCTGGAGTAGGTCGACAACATCCCCCTGACCGCTGCCGCTGCGCCGACGATGAATGGAAAAAATGGTGCCAATACTGACATTGACATCGATATTGGAAGAACCATCCAGAGGATCGAAGGCCAGGGTGTATTTGCCCTCATATCCCTCCTTGACCGGGATAATATCGTCCTCTTCCTCGGAGGCCATGGTACAGAGATATCCGCACTGCGCCATCCGCCGCTTGATGGTCTTATTGGCCAGATCATCAAGTTTTTGCACCTGTTCTCCCTGCACATTGACCTTCCCGGACTGACCGAGGATATCGGCAAGGCCAGCCATGTTCACCTCAGCGGAGATGGTCTTGGCGGCCACAATCAATTCGCTGAGCAGGCCGGACAACTCGCCGGTTGCCTCCGGGTGCAAACGCTGGCTATCCATAATATGACGACTGACGGTGATACCCAAGGGTCTATTCATAAGTAATCCTCAATATTTATAACTATTTCAGTGGCCACCACCAACAACAGGTAAACATATTACCCGCGCCAACAGGGGCAAAATTTTATCATTTCTTTACGATCCAGACAATTGTCTGTAATAGTAAGGAAATTAGCTCGCACGGTCAAACACAAAAACCACCCCTGCCAAGGTATCGATAAGATGAGTCATAGCAATGGCGCCACCGGCGTGAACCAGGCGCCGCCCTATCTACCGGTGGGGGACTGGCGATCCTACCTCACCCTGCTTAAGGACAACCCTCGCTTTCGCAAACTCTGGCTGGCCGGGGTAATCAGTCACCTGGGCAACTGGTTTAACTATATTGCTATCTTTGTCCTGCTTAATCACCTTACCGGCACCGGCCACGCGGTGAGCTGGTTCCTGATCGCGAAATTCATCCCCTCCACCATCCTTGGCCCAGCCGCCGGGGTACTCACAGACCGATTGCCCCGCAAGATGCTGATGATCAGCAGCGACTTATTGCGAGCCGGAGTTGTGCTCTGCTTTCTGCTAATCAAACGACCGGATCAGGTGTGGATGGTTTACACCTTGGCCTTACTGCAAGAATCGCTGTGGACCTTTTTTGACCCGGCTCGCCGGGCCTCAATCCCCAACCTCTGCCAAGCCCACGAACTGAATGTCGCCAACGCTTTAGGCGGGGCAACCTGGTCAGTAATGCTGGCCATTGGTGCGGCCTTGGGCGGCCTGGTTTCAGCCGTGGCTGGCTGGCAAACCGCCATCGTTCTCGACGCCCTCACCTTCCTGGTTTCCGCCTGGTTTCTCGCTGACCTCGACCTGCCATCTTTACCGAAAAAACAACAACCAGACAAACTCTCTTGGCAAGATTACACCGGCATTAACGACCTCAAAGAAGGATGCCGCTACGTGCTCGCCAACCGTCAGGTGGCAGCGTTACTGCTGGTTAAAAGCGGCTGGGCACTTTCCGGCGGGATTTTTGTTTTGCTAACGGTTTTCGGCGAACAGGTTTTCCCCATCCACGGCCATGGCGGCGGCAGTGGCATTCTTTATAGTTTTCGCGGTCTTGGCGCTGCCATCGGCCCAATCCTCGCCTGGCGTTATCTGGGAGAGGGGAGGCCCGCCATGCTCCGCGCCATCGGCCTTTCTTTCTTCGTCGCCTGTGCCTCTTACCTGGTCTTCAGTCAGGCCCCCACCCTTCTCAAGGCCGCGCCTCTGGTTCTTTTGGGGCACATGGGCGGCTCAGTGCAATGGGTATTCAGCACCAACCTCCTCCAACGAATGGTGCCGGATCACTTTCGCGGTCGGGTCTTTGCCGCTGAAATGGCTTTGCTAACCCTGGTTTTAAGCCTCTCCACCTACTTCACCGGCGCAGCCCTTGACGCCGGAGTCAGTCCACGAACGGCGATGATCCGCTTGGCTTTGATCTTTCTCATCCCAGGAGTATTATGGACCATCTATTGCCAAATCAACCCGACCGCCCAAAAAGAAAGCCCGAAAGAGGAAGATCTGTAGTCATCCTTTTCCGGGCCAATGTTCGAGGTTCCCTTAAATATTTTCAAGAGAACAAAAAGATACAAAAAACTTATGAGAGGAACTGACCTATCTTCTCCTGAAGCTGCTCGCCGGTAAACGGCTTGGAAAGGAAATCATTCACCCCGGCCTCGCGGGCCAGATCAGACTGGCCTTTTTCAGATTCGGTGGTGGCCATGATGATCGGCAAATCCGCCCATTGCGACAACTCCCGCACCTTACGGGTTAATTCAACCCCGTCCATGACCGGCATATTCATATCGGTAATCAACAGATCAATGTCGGAATTGGCCTGGAGATACTCAAAAGCATCCTTACCATCGGGGACAGTAACCATCTCGACTCCCATCTCGTTGGCAACTCCCTTATAGAAGAAGATGATCGCTTTTGAATCATCGGCAGCAAGAATCTTGCCGGAGATGGTGGGTGCCGAAGCAGCATCATCAGAAAGCTTCTTGCTGTCGGCGACGGCCTGGTCACTACCGAGATTTTCCAGGGCGGCCCGAAACAGATCCATCGCCTCCTGATCACCAACCTCAACAATGGCCTTCAGCAGCGTATCGCCATGGGCCCCGCTCTCATAGATAGCCGCAAAGAGCTTAACCGCATGGGCATTGGCAATGGTTTTTGCAATCAACTGGCTCTGCGCATCAGCCGCGCTAAGAGCACCACTAACGGCATGAACTATGCCAGGATTGCAAAGATTATCCATGCCGGTAATCACCGACATCAAGACCATGGCATCGGTTTCAGCAAGGCCATCGGCAAGACCAACAACACATTTCAGCGAATTAATCCTCCCCAACGCTTCATAAACAGCAAACCTGAGGTTTCCATCCAGATCCTCACCTTCATCAAGGAGCTCAATGAGCACGTCCGCGCCCTTCTTTTCACCCATCATGCCGATGATGTTGGCGGCCATAATCCGTTCGTCTTTATCGCCATCAGCAAGGCATTTATCAAGGGCAGCAAGGGCATCTACGCCGATACTAGCCAGAGCATTAATAACCACCCGCCGGAAGGAAGGATTAAGATGATGAATGTGGTCAACAAAAAAGGAAATAATCTTTTCATCAGCCAAATGACCCAGATTGCCAATGGCAAGAGCGGTTCTCAGATCACAGATGTCTTTAGCGCCCAACCCGGCTTCACCCGCCTGGACAACCCCCTTCAAGGCCTCCCGGGCAGAATCGCCGCCAATCCCCACCAACGCCTGCATGGTCCAGGCAACAACCGAATAATCATCATGATTAAGATAAGGAAGCAATTCGTCGATGAGATCAGCGGTTCTGAAACGACCAAGAGAACGAATCATCTCACCGGCCATATCTGAATCCTGTTCAACTTTGAGCATCTCCAGCAAAACCGGTTTGGCGCCGGTTGAAGCCGATTCTCCAGCTTGCCGGATACAGAGCAAACGTACCCTGGCCGCCTGGTGCTTGAGACCCTGAAGAATTTCCGTCTCACGGCCAACAAGCAATTCAAAGAGGGTATGATAAACCATCTCATCAACCGCAGAATCGGCGGCAGGATCGGCGTATAAATCAAACAAGGACGGTATCGCCTCTACCTGTCGTTGTTCCTTTATCTCGTCCAGAAGCATGATCTGTTCAATCATATCCTTTTGGGCAAAACCATCTAATGATTCCATATTCTTTTCTCACATATTGAGTCAGCAAAATATTGCCGATAATTCATCGCAGGAAACCAAACAAATCCCCACCCCTGATCATACAAACTATGATGGACTCGTAAAAACTTGATATACAAGGCGCGGTGGTGTCGAGAAAGCGGAGACATACATACAGTATGTTGAGCATTTCGTAAACCCGCCGCAACACAGTAAAGTTAACTTGTTACGACGCCATCAAACTATAATAACAGAAGTTATAAGCAGAACAAGATAAAATTATCCAAGTCTTACAATATGTTGAGCTATATCATCTAACGAAACAGTCTTATCCACCGCATTTAACTTAATCGCTTCCTTGGGCATCCCGAAAACCACGCAACTTTGTTCATCTTGAGCAACGGTATATGCGCCGGCATTCTTCATCTCCAGCATCCCCTTAGCCCCGTCATCTCCCATCCCGGTCATGATAATGCCAAGGGCATTTTTTCCGGCATATCTGGCGGTGGAACGAAAGAGAACATCCACTGAAGGACGATGCCGACATACCAACGGCCCCTCTTTAATCTCAATATAATAACGAGCGCCGCTACGTTTAATCAGAACATGCTTATTACCGGGAGCGATCAACGCTTGCCCCCGCAATACCGCATCACCATCTTCCCCTTCTTTTACATGGATTTGACAAAGCCTGTTCAGCCGGTCAGCAAAAGCGTGGGTAAATCCTTCCGGCATATGCTGGACAATAACAATCCCAGAGCAATCAACCGGCAACGCCTCCAGGACAACCCTCAACGCCTCAGTACCACCAGTGGACGCGCCAATGGCCACCACTCGTTCGGTGGTTTGCACCATCGCCACCTTTCCCGGCGGGGGAAGGATCGCATCGGCGGTCAATTTTTTTTCAACCACCATGGTTTTACAGATATTTTTTCTCGCTCTTACTCCGGCAGCGGCCTTGACCACATCACAGATGGCAATCCTTGATTCCTCAATAAATTTCTTGGCCCCCATCTTGGGCTTTTGAATTATGTCCACCGCGCCATATTCAAGGGCCTTGAGGGTTGTCTCGGCGCCATGCTCGGTTAAGGTAGAACACATCACCACCGGCACCGGGTGCTGACTCATTATTTTATGCAGAAAAGTAATGCCATCCATGCGCGGCATTTCCACATCCAGAATAATAACGTCCGGCCTCTCTTTGGACATCATCTCAGCAGCAATAAAGGGGTCTCTGGCTGCGCCCATCACCGAAAGATTAACATCGGAAGTCAGCACATCAGTTAATACCTGCCGCACCAAGGCGGAGTCATCAACAATCAATACTCTAATTTTCTTTGTCATTCTAATTCTCTAAACAGGACAACATTAAAAATGTAGCTTAACTATTTCTTCTGAAAAACCGTCGGCGCCATTCGCCGCATCTTAGTCTCGATCCCCTGCAGGGACTCGGAATGACCAATAAAAAGATACCCACCCGGCGCCAACTGGCGATAAAACTTGCGGAAAAGCTCGATCTGGGTCTGTCTGTCAAAATAGATAATGACATTACGACAAAAAATAATGTCCATGGGATTATCGATGGCAAACTGCTCATCCATAAAATTTAACCGCTGAAAATTAACCTTGCGACGCAAGCGAGGCGCCACCCGATGAAATCCGCGACGACTTCCCTCTCCCCGCCACAAATACTTATATCGGTAAGTAGTCGGCACCGGCTCGATCTTATAATCTTCATAGATGGCCAAACGGGCCTTGGCGAGCACATCCGTTGACAGATCAGTGGCCAGAATCGAGTAGTCAATATTATTACCCGTGGCGCAGAATTCATCCATGACCATCGCCAAGGTATATGGCTCCTCACCCGTGGAGCAACCAGCACTCCAGACCCTGACTTGCTGAAATATCCCTGCCCGTTTGCGCTTCACCAGCTCCGGCAAAACACGATTCGTTAATAAGTCAAAATGTTTTGACTCCCTGAAAAAATCCGTCTTATTGGTGCTCACCGCATCCAACATGAGGACTAATTCACGCTCTTGTCCCTCCGGGGAGACAACATACTTGAAATATTCAGTAAAAGATGGACAATCGACCGCCCGCAACCGCCGCCGCAGTCGACTATCAAGCATGGTTTTCTTAACGGGCTCAAGCTTGATCCCAGCGACATCGTAGATCAATCGACTGAATTTAAGAAAATCTTGATCACTTAAGTGGCAGTCAATTTCCATTACACCATTTATGGTCGCCAAACGCTGCAGCGACACCTCCAACCGGTTATTCCCCGGTGACAATATATTAAAAGTACAAATATTTTGTAAGTAAAAACAAAAATACCCGCCCCGAACAATTCGGAACGGATATCTCCACACAGCTTAACCAATTGTAATCTCTACAGTATTCCCTTCCTGCCCCCACCATAAGCCAGGTAAGCAAGAATCTCGTTATTTTTTACTAACACCAACTCACGATGCTGCCGTAACAGCTTCCCCGCCAACCTCAGACAATACCGATGGCCCCATCTCGCGAAGCACCGCCTTGCCCTCGGTGGCTAGAACCCGATCGATATCAAGGAGAATCAAAAATTTATCATCCAATCGTCCCATCCCCTTTATGAAATCGGTATTAAGGTTGGTTCCCATCTTCGGCACAGATTCGATATCTTCCTCGCTCAAATCCAAAACCGCCTGCACGGAGTCAGTAAGCACACCCATCTGGATTGCCAACTCTTCTCCATCAACCACAATATCAACAATCATGATACAGGTGTTTACGGTCTTCTCGATGGGCATCATCCCCAGCACCACGCCTAAATCAACCACCGGCACCACGTTACTGCGCAAATTAATCACTCCGGCCAGATAATCAGGCATCCGGGGAATTCGGGTCAAGGTCGTAACATCAAGCACCTCACGAACCTTGAAAATCTCCACGGAAAAAGACTCTTCACGGAGCGTAAAACTTAAGTACTGCCCGCTGTTGACACCCTCTTGCTCAGCCATCCTTACCTCCACAAGCCAGTTAAAATATCTACGAACACAGCTATTTTCCGTATTTTTATTGCACCAATGCCGCTTCCGCATCGCGAGCGTTTTTCACCACGGTGGCCACATCGACAATGAGAGCCACCTCGCCATTACCAAGAATAGTCGCCCCGGAAAGCCCCTCAGCATTACGGTACACCCACCCCAACGATTTGATTACGGTTTGATGTTCACCAATCACTTTATCAAGAACCAGACCGGCTGGTTCACCATCAGCCTGAACAATAACCATCTGCTCCAGTTCCGGTCGCGTACCTTCAATCTCAAAAAAGTCACGCATCCGCACATAAGAGATCAGATGGTCGCGAACCTGAAAGACCCTCCGACCATGAAATCTTGCAATATCCTCACTGCTCAACTCCACACATTCCTCAACTTGCTCAAGGGGCAGAACGAAATGTGTATCACCCACCGTAACCAGCAGGCCGTCAATAATTGCCAAGGTTAAAGGCAGCCGGATGGAGATGGTTGTGCCAACCCCTTTTTCACTGGTAACCCCAACCTTGCCTTTTAACCCTCGGATGGTATTCATCACCACATCCATGCCCACCCCGCGCCCGGAGACATTGGAAACGGTTGCGGCGGTGGAAAGACCCGGAGCAAAAATCAGATTATAAATCTCATCCTGGCTTAATTCGGCATCGGGCTTAACGATCCCCTTTTCCACCGCCTTGGCGAGAAGTTTGTCTGGATCAATTCCCTGCCCGTCATCTATCACCTCAATCACCACCTGCGCCCCGGCCTGACTGGCAATTAAACTAATTTCACCTTCAGCAGGCTTTCCGTCCGCCACTCGCTGGGAAGGCGATTCCAGGCCATGGTCAATACAATTTCTAATCAGATGAACCAACGGCTCGCTTAACCGCTCGATCACGGTTTTATCAAGCTCCGTCTCTGCGCCCTTGGTCACCATCCGCACCTCCTTACCAAGTTCAGAGGAAAGATCCCGCACCAAACGCCTAAACTTACCGAAGGTAATGCCAATGGCCATCATCCGGACATTCAACACCGAGTCGCGCAGTTCAGCGGTAAGTCGCTCCACTTCCTCAACCGGCTCAGCCAGAACCGGGTGATCAAGCTCGGAAGCGACATCGGTTAATCGTGCCTGGGTTACCACCAGTTCGCCCACCAGATCAATCAAACGATCAAGCTTATCAGCCGCCACCCGAATACTATCGCTGGCCACCGAAGTTTTAAGCACGTTTTTTTTGTCAATTTCCCGTTGCGCAGCAAGGGCGGATTCAACCTTCAGGGGGGAAGCCAACTCATCTTCAACCAGTATCGTCCCCAGCGGTTTTTGCTTTGCAAGAGCCCCATCAAGTGCCTCGGTGGAGAGATCACCCCGGTCAACCAGGATTTCACCCAACCGCCGCCGACTTAGCTCATCATCCTCTGTTTGTTCAGCCCCCACCGTAACGGTGATTTTGCACATGGATTCAACAAAGATAAAAACATCCTTAATGGCATTCTCACCCTTGTCGGTTGAAACAAGCAGATCGAGAAAGGTTTCACAATCGCAAGGTTCCTGCCGTTGCCATCGATCCTCGCAACATTCTGCAATAACCTCGTATTCACCGACCTTGCTCAGATCCTGTAGCAGGGCTGGGATATCGCCACCAACGGTAAAAAATTCCGCACTGGGTTCCAGGCGAACCAGATAATGGACGAGGTGCGGTTCTTCCGCAGGCAATTCATCCATCCCCTCTTTTGCCGTCGGGGGCAAAGACTCAGCAACAATAACTTCGCCGACACTTTCTGCAACTTCAGGGGCCACCGCTTCAGCGTTACCAAGCTGCTGCATGGCTTCGATGATTTCCCGGCCACGAGCAACATCAACAGCATCGTCACTCTGCAACGACTCCAACAGATGCTTAATATGATCTCGGGCGGCCAGGGTGAGGTCGATCAATTCCTTGGAAACAGGAACATCACCGCTCCGCACCTTATCAAACTCCGTCTCAACCAGATGCGCAAAACCTGCCACATCGTCGAATCCAAACATCGCCCCAGACCCTTTCAGGGTATGCATATTCCTGAAAACGCGACCTACCAGTTTCTTGTCTGCGGGCGACTCCTCAAGTTCCAGCAGTGATGTTTCAAGCTCACCAAGCAGCTCCGCCGCCTCTTCACGGAAAGCCTCGGCATATTCATTTCCCGACATATCTATCCCCTTGCCCATTGCTTGCATGTGGCCAAACAATGGGCAAATCCAATTTTTCACCAAAGTCCAAACGGTTAACCACACCGACAGAACTTTATTGGGCAAATACTATTCTTTTCTGCCGGGATTAATATTCCTTAAACTGACTATCAAGCTCATCACCCTCACCGCTCATATCCAATTGCACACCAATCTGTGATTGCGAGGAAGCTTTAGGGGTGCGCCGTGAGGTAGCACTACCCATATGCGCCACTGACATCTTGCGAGATGCCCTGGGCGTAGCCATCCGTTTTGATGCCCCGTTGCCATCGTTGGTATTAATCAGGGAGGCAATGTTGTCCTGCAAGGACTCGGCCTGAGCAGACAACTCTTCAGCGGTGGCAGCCATCTCTTCAGATGCACCAGCATTCTGCTGAATAACCGTATCCAACTGCTGCATGGCCTGGTTGATTTGGTCGGTACCAGCGCTCTGCTCAAGACTGGCGGCACTGATCTCCTGGATCAAACCCGCCGTCTTCTGAATATTGGGAACCATGGTCGACAACATTGTCCCAGCTCGTTCAGAAACCTCCACGCTGGAACCAGAAAGAATGCTGATCTCGGCAGCAGAAGACTGACTACGCTCGGCAAGCTTGCGAACCTCGGCAGCAACCACCGCAAAGCCCTTACCATGCTCACCGGCACGAGCCGCCTCAATGGCAGCATTTAAAGCCAAGAGATTAGTTTGACGAGCAATCTCTTCAATAATAGAAATTTTATCGGCGATCTGCCGCATGGCAGTAACCGCCTCACCAACAGCCGCCCCACCCTCCTCAGCATCCCCAGCAGCCTGGGCAGCTATCCGTTCCGTCTCCTTGGAATTGTCGGCGTTCTGTTTAATCATTGAAGACATCTCATCCACCGAGGAAGAAGATTCCTCGGCGGCGGCGGCCTGCTCGGTGGCGCCTTGGGAAATCTGTTGGGCAGCGGCGCTGACCTGTAAACTTGCGGAGGTGACGTTGTCGGCCACCTCCTTTACATCACGCAACACCCTGGTAATGCTGCGGGTGACGAGAATACCCAGGCCAAAGCCCAAGAACATGGAAACCAGCAACAGGATAATGGTGACCTTGACCGTCTGCTCCTCCAAGTGTTCGGCATGAAGAGCAGCGTCATCGGTAAATTGTTGAATCCCACTACTTAGCGTCGCCAACTCCTGATCGACATTATCCATCTCCTTTTCAAGGGCTTGGCCTAGGAGCTCGGCTTCATGTTTCTGCCCCTGCTCAAAGAGAGCCAAGGCCTGAAGCATATGCTCTTCCACCTGCACTTGCTCACTTTCAATCTTCTTAAAGCTAGAAAGAACCCTTTCACATTCTAGCCTAGTCTCCACCTGGGTGGTCAGAGCCATGCAATCGGAAGCGACCTTTTCGCCACCTTTAACCTCCTCACCAACCTTTTCCCCAACCGCCTCTATTGCTGAGACAATCTGTTTAACCTCTTCAAAGTCATCGATCTCAGCATGTTTTGAACCGCGCTCAAAGAGCACCGCCATCTCCAACTGAGAGAAACCAATATTCGAGGCTGATTCCATCAAGGGGATGTCATTATTGGCAATATTTTTTAATTCCGTACCAACCTGCTTCATTTTGACGATGCTAAAGACACCAACCACCACCATTAGTACCAGCAATACACCGACAATCAGGGCTAATCGGCTCCCCACCTTCATTCGATTAAGAAAATTCAAACCGTTGCCTCCTTTGGCGATCATAAAAACAAGTAAAACCAGAACGAGAAGAACAAGCCCCGCGCCCAGCCAATAAACCATTAAAGAACTCTCTTGCCGAACAGGAGCGTGACGAAGAGATGAACCCTTTGTACCTTTAACCTCATGATTAACCTCGGCAGAATGACTGCTTCTCGCTGAGGATTTACTCCGGGCAGCCACCTGATGTGGAGGAGCAACCCCATCTTGGGTAATCCCACCATGACTAGAGACGGCATGCCCCCCAGAAACGGCCTGGGCTATGCCAGCAGAAAAAAGATTAACTATCTCCAACGGCCCAGACGCAACGGATACCACCTCCCTGCCATGCAAGGGATTAATGGGCCTGGCATTATGACCACCCAAGACGGCAACAAAATGATCAACCTGCGACTGGCTCACCTCAATGGGATTCTGCATCACATACCACTGCGCTCCCTCGGTACAGGGAGGGGTGGTCAACGACCCTTGGAAATGATAGTAAGAGCCATCGGCAGGCAATAAATCCAAAGGATTAGCCACCACCGATGGCAGCACCTGTTGGTGACCTACTTGCTTTGGGATATTAGCCCAAAGCGTCTTCAGTAAGCGATTGATGTGTCCTGGTTGCAACCAAACCGCAACCACCGCCAATTCGCCGGCATCGTTCTGGTGAACCAGATGTGCTTCCATGGCATACGGCTGCCCATCTTTGATATTCTCGCTGGGGCTATGAAAATGAAACTGAATAAGTTTGTAAGTTTTTCCAGCAATGCGAACGCCACTACCTGTCGGACAGTTGACTTGGATGGTATGCCCATTATTTATAATGGCAAGGGGCGCAGCCTTATAATCAAAAGCAATTGGCCCCATGTTAACTTGCTCGGTCTGTGAAATATCGATTGGCGACTGTAGGGTACCAGTGGCACAAGTGGAATAGTCAGAACTCAACTCCCCCCAACTAGCTGGCCCCTCAGCTCCAGAATACCCCCAATGTGGGCCATGACCTGCCGAAGCCTGCGAGACTCCTGGCAGCATCAGCGCGGATAGTAGTAGGATAATCAATCGAAATTTAGGCATAACTCCTCCACTCCACTTATTCAGATAAGTTTCCCAAGCTCACTGCCCAACACGGGGAAAATTAAACTGATTATCAAAATCAAAAAAAACGTAAGTCATTATAATTACCACTACCAAAAGACACAGTACTACAAATACGCCCATGGCCGTCAACTACTATTTGACAAAAAAACCACCCACCCACCAAAAAAATCTAACCCCAAAAATATTTTATGTTATTAAAAGGTTACACAAAGGAAACATCCGCAGATGAGACAGACAGGTAGTTGATTGAAAATTTATCTAACAGATTTACAACGCAGCCCCTGACCAAACAATAAGTCGCAATAATACTTAAGTTTTTGCTAAACTAGCTCTTTAACTCTCAATACACAACAAAAATCAAACGTAACTACTCACATGGTAGCGACCTTATTTCCCCGATACCAGTAGCTGTAACTGTTTGCAGGATACCTAAAATTTAAAATTTCCAACGCCACGGATTCTGCCCTCGCCAGCCCCAAACATCATCATAAAAAATTCCATTTCTAAATCTAGATGAGCAAAACCATGACGAAAAAAAATTGCTGGGAAATCATGCCGTGTGAATACGGCCCAGGTCAAAAAAGGTCCATTAAAGAAGGGGTGGTTTGCCCGGCAGCACAAAAATCTGGCCTGGATGGTATTAATGGGGGGGTAAACGGAGGACGCACCTGCTGGGCAGTGTCTGGAACCCAATGCACCAAACGGGATAAAAAGAAAGATTGCCTGCAAACATCCATCTGTAGTGGTTGCCGATTCCTAAAACTCGTCCGCGAAGAAGAAGGAAAAGAATTTCAAGATACCAACAGCATTCTTGCTAACTGGCATCGCCGCCGCAAAGCGACAGAAAACATCCGGGCCCGGGTCTTGATGCCTTTAATCTTTGTTTTTGCCATGATCATCAGCCTTGCCACCGGCGGCTTCATCCTCAAAGAATATGATGAAGTGCATAAACAGGCTCACCTCAACCTGACAACCGGCAAGATACATTTCGACCATGAGTTAAGTTCAGAGGCAGAAAAACTCCTCTTCAGACTTCATATAGTTGCCCAGAACAAAGAAGCACAGAAGGCATGGCGCAACCATAATCGCAAAGAATTGGAGGCAATTACCCACAAAATTTTGCAAGAGAGTTCAAAACTGGAACCCACACCAAAACTTGATCCCAGTGTAGCGTTAAGCCTTTTTGAGCCAGATCAGACCAATAGCTTCTCATTATGGAGCAACAAAACTCCCCCCCCTGAAGAAACGGCAGAATCCCGAACCACCCTGCAGCAGGCCGCCCGTCATCAAATCCCGGCCTATGGACTTGAAACCGTTTCAGGCTCATTACAATTAGTTGTTATCCATCCATGGCTCATCAATAACCAGCTGGTCGGTTACCTGAAACTTGCTATGGACACAAAGATTTTAATTCCTGCTATCAATAAGATAGTTAATGTTGAAATTATCTTTGCCTTGGACAAAAGATTTATCAGCACCAGCAATTTCAAGAAAAGCAGCAAAACAGATCCAGAATCCAGCTTCCCCGAAAGCGCTGACAATTTCATTCTAGAAAGCAATATGCAGGGAAATATATATCCTGTAACCTTGAAAGAATTAATACCCATCCAAGAAGATCTCCAACACGACCATGCCGCCACAGATAACCATAACCATGTCACCAACAAATTAACTTTAGCCGGAAAATCATACCATAGCGTCAGCACCCCGATCTACGATGCCGCTAATCGCAAGGTGGCAAAGATGCTCGTGTTGACACCAATCGATGACTCTATTTCCAAAGCATACAAACTTGCGACAGTTTTTCTTTTTATCAGCCTTATTACCGGCGGTGGCCTAACCCTGGCGTTTTTTATGTATCTTGGCCGCCTGGAAAGACAAGTAGTTGAATCCAATGAATTCATTCTCAAAGAAGTAGCCAACCGGCAAAAGGCAGAAATAGCCGAACGAAATGCTCGAGAACTGGCCGAGCAGGCGAACCAAGCCAAAAGTGAATTCGTAGCCAACATGAGCCACGAAATCCGCACCCCCATGACCGGTACCATCGGCATGCTCAGCCTGGTGCTAAATACCAACCTGGACAGCCAGCAAAAGGAATATCTAACCTTGGCCCAAAATTCCGCCCAAAGTTTACTAAATCTAATCAACGACATTTTGGACATCTCCAAAATTGAAGCTAACAAACTGATAATCGGCAAACAGGAGTTCCATTTAGAAAATATCGTTAGATCGGTCACGGACACACTTTCATTTCAGGCCCAGGAAAAAGAACTGTCCCTAAAAACCCAAATCGACAATGTCCCGGAAATATTGATCGGCGACCCACACCGGCTCCGCCAGATTATTTTGAATCTGGCCGGAAATGCCATCAAGTTCACCAAGGATGGCAGCGTTACCATTAAATGCCTCCCCTGTGCAGAAGCCACAGAGACAAAGGAGAAAAATGAATCAGCAACCGCAAAAGATCTTTTGTGCAACCTCCATATTACTGTCAGTGATACCGGCATCGGTATCGCCGAAGACAAACAAAAAACCATTTTCGAAGCCTTTAGTCAGGCAGACAGCACCACCACCCGAAGATATGGAGGCACCGGGCTCGGATTATCTATCACCCAAGGGCTGACAAAACTAATGGGCGGCACTTTCCAACTGGAAAGCACCCTGGGCCAAGGAAGCACATTTCACGTGCAACTCCCGTTCAACGTTGCTCCCCTTGCGCAAAAAAAACACGAATCCACAGCCCGGAACGAGGTCAAAATCCCCGTATCACTAGCAGGAATGAAGGCTCTGGTGGTGGAAGATGATAAAATTATCCAGGAAGTTATGATTCACCATCTTGAAGGGGCAAGATGCGAGGTTATGGCCGCAAACAACGGCAAAATAGCCTTGGAGCTAATCCGTAAAACCAGATTCGATTTCGTCCTGATGGACATGTGGATGCCGGTTATGGACGGCTTTGCAGCCTGCCGGACAATTCGCAACGTTGAAAAAGATGGCCGCCAACATTTGCCAATTATCGCTGTAACCGCAGATGTCTTTAACCAATCCAGAAAGAAATGTTTAGATGCCGGGGCAGACAGTTTCCTTGCTAAACCATTCACAGAACAGGAACTTCTGCTGGCCATCAAAAGAACTCTTAATTGCTTGCAAACAACCGATTTAAACACCTCGCCGCAAACAAACCAGGCCCAGATAACAGATATGGCATCATCACCAATCTTGATCAGCGACACTTTTGACTACCAAGCCGCTCTTCAAGAAGCGGGAGGAGATGATCAGAAAACCAAAATCGCCATTGCCGAATTTAGCACTGATGCTCCATCCCTGATCAGACAACTATCGTCAGCCATAACCAATAAAGAAACATCCGCACATATCACCAAACTAATCGCCACCCTCAAAGATCTCAGCCAACAAGCAGGAGCAACGAGATGCGCAGACCTAACCTTAAAACTGAAAATTATTGCGGAAAACAATGACAACGGCAAGTTCATAGAAATAAGTGAAGAAATTCTTGCAGAAATTGCAAAATTCACCGAGACGCTAACGGTCCC